>JAGRED010000277.1 GCA_020446725.1 Parvularculaceae bacterium
CGCCAAGCGTCATCAATCCGCCGATGATGAACGCAAGCGTAAAGGGTTCATTCAAAATCGCGACAGAAAAAACGACGCCGAAAAAAGCCGTCAGCAGCGATGACGGCGCGACTTCCGAGACCGGCCGCCGTTGGATCAGCCAGTAATAGGCCGTGTGTCCGAACACCGAGGCGACCAGCGACGAATAAAGAATGGCGCCGATGACGATTTTCTTGTCGCTGGCGGCGAGCGCGGCGAGTTGCCCCTTCTCAAGGATGGCCGAGGCGGCGAACAGAAAAACCGCGCCGATCAGGCCGAACCAGGCCAGGAGCTCCCAAGGTTTGAAACCGGCCGCCTTTTTGACGAGGATCGAGCCGGTCGCCTCGATAAGCGCCGCGCCGGCGACAAGGCCTACGCCGATGCCGATCCGTGCGCCGGGAACATCCTGATCGCGGCTGAGCGCGATGAGCGCGACGCCGGCGAAGGCGAACGCGATGCCCGATATCCGGCGCCAGCCGATCGATTCCTTCAGCAGCAGAACCGACAATACGGTCGCGAACGGCACATAGAGCTGGTTGGCGATTGCGCTCGCGGACGCGGTCGCGAGTTTGACGCCGTTGAGCAGCAGGACGTAGTTGAAGCATCCGAAACAGAGCGCAGCGAGGAACAACATCTTCATCTTGCCGGCGCGCCATTTCAGGAAAGGCGCCAGCACCGCCGCAACGACCGCCATCCGCATCGCGGCGTAGAACGTCGGCGGGATCTCCGCCACCGCCGTCTTGACGACGACGAAGTGAAATCCCCAACAGACGCAAAGCGTCAGCATGACGAACAATTCGCGCGCGGCCAGATTGAACCCCGATCAGGCGACGGCTGCGGCTTACGCCGCTCCGCAAGCGTCTTCAATCCGGTGGAGGAGATCAGGCCCCGGCGATGCGCCAGCCGCCGCGCTTCGCATTGCCGGCGGTGAAGGCGGAAACGGCGCCGGCGAGCGCAGTCGCGATAATGGCGAGCGGCGCGGCGAGCGCCAGCGCCAGGATGGCGATCGCCGTAAAGGCGAGAATGGCGAGGAAATAGAGAACGTCGACAAGGCCTGAAAGCCCGCGGTCGCTGCCGGATTTGCCGAACCCGGCATTGCCGGTCGATGGAACGAGAACCGCCTTGTCGCCTGTCATATCACCCACGAAGACTCAAACACTTGTCGCAGCTTACGCGCATAAAAGGCGCGCCGTCCAGACGCTTGCGCCGCTGGACGCGGAGCGAGAGTAGAGAACAGGTCTTAAGCGAAAATAAGGCGGCGGTCGGCCTTGGTTAACGGCCTATTTCCGCAAGGATTTTCTCATAGGCCGCATTGATCGCCGCAGTGCGGTTCTCGGCGATCTTCACGAGCGCCGGCGGCACGCCGCGCGCAATCAGGGCGTCGGGGTGATTCTCCCGCATCAGGTTGCGATATTTCGCCCGGATGTCCGCCTCGCTCGCCTCATGGGCGACGCCGAGCACCAGATAGGGGTCGTCCTCGTCATGGCCGAGATGCGCCGCTTTCAACCGGCGCCATGCGCCCGGGCTGAGCCTGAAAATTGCGGCGGCCTCTTCGAGCATATCCATTTCGCGCGGATGCGCCTGACCGTCGGCGAGCGCGATATAGAGAAGGCAATCGACGACGTCCTCGAGCACGACCGGGTCATCGGCGAAGATGCGGCCGACCTGACGCACGTAATGATCGAACCCCGCGACATCCTGTTTGGCGAGATCGAAAACGAGGCGGACTTTCGATTCATCTTCGGCGTCGAACTTGAAGAAGTCCTGGAAGGCGCGGATTTCAGCATCGGTGACAAAGCCGTCCGCCTTCGCCATCTTGGCCGAGAGCGCAATCAGGGCGATTGAAAATTTCTCTTCTTTGCGACGCTGCTTTTGGTCGGCGAGCGCGTCCAGCAGGGAATCGACCGTGCGCTTGCGGACGGTCGTGAATAATTCTTCCATGCGGTCAAGAATGCCCATGGCGCGCTCTTAGCGCCCCTTCCGGGCGAAAGCCAGACGCCCGCACGAAAAGACGCAACCGGGGAATTAAGCCGCTTCCGGCGTGTAATTGAGGATCGGCGACAGCCAGCGCTCCGCCTCGCGAAGCGTCATTCCCTTGCGGCGCGCATAGTCTTCCGCCTGGTCCTTCTCAATCTTGCCGACGCCGAAATAGAGCGACGCAGGGTGACTGAAATACAGCCCCGAAACGGATGCGGGCGGCGTCATCGCGAAGCTTTCC
>JAGRED010000278.1 GCA_020446725.1 Parvularculaceae bacterium
CCCGTTCGAACTCAAACCTGCGCTCATTTTCGCCGCGATCCTCGCCGTCATTTCCCTCGCCGCAGCGTTTGGGGCCGACAAGTTTGGCGAGGCGGGGCTCTACATTGTCGCGCTCATTTCGGGCCTGGCGGATGTCGATGCGATTACGATCACGGCGGCGAAGGATGCGGGCGCCGGCGATATCGCGGCGCGCGTCGCTGCGACGGCCGCGCTTCTCGCCGCGTCATCCAACATCGTCGTCAAGGGGGGCATGAGCTTCACCGCCGGCGGCACCGCGATTGGGACGCGTGTCGCCGCTGCGTTCGCCGCCATATTAGCGGCGATTCTCGCTGCGATGTTTCTTCTATAGGGCGGTCGCCTCAGATCCGCTCCGGCGCGAGATAGCGCCCGAAAAGCAGATTGATCTTACGGCGAATGCGATAGGTTAGACGTTTGCGATCATCGGAACGGTTTTTCATCGGAAAAGGCGCATCCGGCGCGGCGAGGCCCAGAAACCCGCACAGCGCATCCCATCCGTCGCCTTTCTCAAGATCCATGATCAGAAGGTCATTCGGGCGATCGGCGAAATGCGCGCGCACGGCGCGCTCGTGCGCGGCGAGAACCTCAAGATATCGCGCCTTGTTTCCTGCGGGCGCGGACGCCTCCCGCCCATAGATGAAGGCCTGCATCTCGTCGGCGTTGGCGCCGAAATGTTTCTCGATCGACTGGAACCAGCGTTCCGCATCACGGGTCGTCAGGATGAATTTTGCGTGCGGGAAGGCCGCGTCAAGCTCGCGAAAAAATACCGGCCAGGGCATATCCTGCGCCGCGTCAAAATTTTTCATCGTCTCAATGCAGACATCCGCTCCGTCGGCGGCAAGACGCTCGGCGCTCCAGTCACGCCCGATAACCGCCGCCGTTCTGTAGCCGAGCGTTGTCAGCGCCGCATAAAGCGACGTCGTGCCGGTTTTCTGAAAGCCGATGCAGAATACTTTGGAGCGCGTCATCGCCGTGAGATTAGGGCTGATGCTTTGCGCGAAGGTTAAGAAGGCGTGAAAAATTCAACCGCCGAACAAGGGAAGTTTATCCGCCGCGAATGCGCCCTCGATTTCGAGCAGCCGGCGTTTGGTCATCGCCCCGCCGGGCGCGGAAAAGCCGCCCATCTTGCCGCCGGCGCCGGTGACGCGATGGCAGGGGATGATGATCGGAAACGGGTTGGCGCCCATTGCGGCGCCGACGGCGCGGGAAAGGTTCTTGTCGCCGAGTTCCTCAGCGATCGCGCCATAGGTCGTCGTCTCGCCGAAAGGAACGCGCAGGAGAATGTCATAGATGCGGTTGGCGAGGGGTTCGATCCTGTCGCGATCAAGCGGCGTATCGCTGAAGCCGACCGGCTCTCCGTCGCAGAGGCGCCGGACCTTCTCGATCGCCGCTGCCGCGAAAGGCTCCGGCGCCGCGGCGGCGGCGTTCGCGTCGCGCCGATGGATCGCCCTGCTCATGGCCCCGTCATTTTCCGCCGGCAACAAAACGCCGGTCAGCCTCTCGCCGCGCCACAAAAGGGCGCAGCGGCCGACCGCCGTGTCGAAGAGATGGTAAAGGGTCGGCGACATGGCCGCGAGCCTATCGCAATGCGCTGCGCTGCGTCACCCGGTTCTTGCGGCGCGGGCCAATTCCTTACAGGCGCGCGGGGCCGGCGGTCGCAATAAGGCCGGCGGGGGCTTTCGCGCTATCGAGGCGGATTTGTCCGGATCATCCGTAAAGCCTCGCGGGCGCAAAAATTTTCGTTGTCGGTTGCGCGCCGTGCGCACGCCGATACGCCAAACTTCCTAACCGGCCAGCTGCGCCGGCAGGGTCTCCATCATTCAATTGTCAAGGAGCCTCGCGCCGCTTTCGTCGCGCGCTGTTTCCACTAGCGATGCCGCAAGAAAAAAGAATGGCTGCCCGCGCAAAGGCGCCGCCACAGGAGATAAAACCATAGGGCTGATCCGCCTTGCGGCGCGACGCGCTCTTACATCTTGTTGCGTAGAATGGTCGTCAAGGAACGAACTTCACCTCGACCCTGCGATTCCGGCGGCATCGGACATTCGGTTCCGAGCATTTTTCACCATATTCGCTGATCCCGCTAAGAGAATTATTTGAGCCCTCCGGATTTATCTGAAAAGCGGGTTCGTCAAAGCCGAAATTCCGAACGTGCTGTGCAACAAGTTCGGCGCGTTTTTGAGAAAGTCGAATATTTTTCTCTTTGTCGCCACGTGTATCCGTGTATCCGTCAAATATTATCTTCCGCCACTTCTTCTCTTTTGCGATCAGTAGGAGGTTGTTCAAATCAACGATTGCGTCTTCATCCATTGTCAGGCCATCATCGCCGTCGCTCCCCGATGAAAAACAACAAACAGTAATTTTCGGGTTTCTAAAGAACCATGCTCTGACGGCATCTATTGTGTCGTCTGCCTTCTCTCGAAGTTGCGGACGCAAATCCAATGCGCGGCAGTGTGGTTTTCCCCTTTGGGGCGACATTTGAAAATAGGACTGCTGGGCTCCTTTGCTATCGACTGGATGTTCAATCGCCCGATTGCCTTCTTCGCCGCGCAGTGAACATGCGGCATCGCTCAAAATTTGCGGAATATTTTCATTGTATCCGTGCTTCCAACCGTCAGCGCCCGCGCCGCTAACGTCAATCGTTTCAGCATAGTTAGTATCGATCGGCGGGCAATCGCCGGTTTTCAGACCGATTCGACATTTTCGATCTATCGGTTTCCAATCCCACTTTGATCTAATAGACCATTTCAACGCGCTATCCTTGCTTGACGTATATATCTTGGCGCTAACGCCCGGGATTGCTGCGCGTTGATAGGCCTTGTGTGATGCGTCCCCCGCAAAATGGAGCAGATTAATCGTTTTGCCCTGCGCAGCCATTTCGGAAAGCCGCTGCTGAAGCTCATCGAATTTGTTTGCGTAGACGTAATTTCCCATCGAATGAAAGATGATATTGATGGTTTTAATATCACCGTTCGTCCCGAGCAGATTTATAAAATCGACAAGATACTTTGCGGATTTTATCGCATTATCCCTGTCATTATCGTATTCAAAAGGGTTTACGGCGTCCGCATGCGGCCAACTAAACACGACAGGCTGGCCGAATTCGTAGACGGCGTCACTGTCGCCAACAGCCGCAAACGGCTCGTTGTCTTTGAAGGATAGGTCTATCGCGACTTGCGCTGCTGTTACGACTGCGGAATCAAAACTCGTCGCTCGCCCGTGTACATATACGAGTACCGCTGGCGATTTCGGGTTCGCCGCTATTGCGGCTGTGGCAAGTTGGTCCTGAAAAGTCTTGAGCTCATAATTTTGCAATAGTGTGATGCCGAGAATGTCGGCACGTCGCGCACTATTTTCTTTTGAGCGAAGGTTTTTTGTTAAAACCAGCCTGTCATTGAACCTGCATGGGGGTAATCCTTTCTTTTCCTCGCCATCTGTGCTGCAGCGTCCCTCCAGAAGCGGCAAAACGACCTCCGTGTAGCCCAGTCTATTTCTTTCGGAATCATCGAAGCCAGTCGTGAATTCCCGATCTGATGTTCTGTCGCCTTTTCCGTTTGCGATGATCATTTTTCGTGGCGTGACATAGAAAACCTTTACGCATTGCGACGGTGTTCCGTTCATTGCGAGCGCGAGATTAGCAGGGCATCCTCGACCGAATCTTGCGCTGCGCAGATTTGCATTTGGAAAGGAATTTCCGTAAGGCGATCCGTCTTTTATTTGCGCTTCGGACTTTTCATCGTCGTTCATTTCGTATTGAGAAATGTCATCAACTGCTTCCTCCAGTTGAGGCATCACAGCTGGTTCCTCGACACCAGGAAGACGCATTCCTTCTAAAATTTTCCGGTCTTTGTCTTGCGCTAATGCAGTTGTTGAAATTGTGCTTCCCAATATGCAAAAAATTATCGCCAGCCACTTTGATGAAAAATAAGTCATCTCAATCCTTCCCCTTAGGCGAGTGAAATTGCTGACCGCGCTGCATCGGGGGCGCGACGCCAAATCTATACGCAGTAAAGTGAATTAAGCCGAAGGTGCAAAGCGCCGTCAATGCCTTCAGGCGGCACGCTGTTTAGGACTGGCGTCGTGCGGGCGGGATCGATCTGTGATTTCCGATGCAGCGAAACGTTTATAGATGGGGTGCTGTTTCGCGTATTCGGCGTTGTGCGTCATCGGCCAGCGGCCAAGGCGATATGCAAATCACCGCCGGGCACACCCCGCCCGCGTGTGGTCTCTTTCACTTGTGATAAGATTGGCGGACTGCCCTGATAAGGGAACTCTATCAGAACGGAAACAGGATGTCGTAAAGCTGCTGGCCGTAGCGCGCCTGTTGGACGTCAGTCAGCTGACCGCGGCCGCCATAGGAAACGCGCGCCTCGGCGATCTGCGTATGATTGATCCGGTTGGCGTTCGAGATATCCTCCGGCCGGATGACGCCGGTGACGGTCAGTTCGCGCACTTCATTATTGACGCGCACTTCCTGCTTGCCCGCAACGACGAGGTTGCCGTTCGGCAAAACGTCGGTGACGACGGCGGCGATGACGAGCTCAACGTCTTCGCGGCGGTCGACGCTGCCTTCGCCTCTGACGGTTGAACCCGACGAAAGATCAACGAGCTGTGAGGCGTTCGCGCCGCTCGGGAGGATATCGACAAGTTTCTGCTCAAGACCGCCGAAGGCGGGGATCTGCGCCGTTTCGCCATTATCGCGTGTGCGCTCGGTCGTGTTGTTGAGGCGCGCGCGATCATTGATGTCGATCACGACAGTGACAATA
Organism: Parvularculaceae bacterium; assembly: GCA_020446725.1. Taxonomy (GTDB): domain Bacteria; phylum Pseudomonadota; class Alphaproteobacteria; order Caulobacterales; family Parvularculaceae; genus Amphiplicatus. The sequence goes on from JAGRED010000278.1 coordinate 4,782, forward strand.
TCGCCGAGCCGCCGCGCGCGCTGGTCTTTGAAAAAGGTCCGTGAGCCGGACCGCCAGAGCGAGTTGGCGTTCGCCGCTTCCGTCGTTGGGGCGGGCATCGGCATGGCGATTGACCGCCCGCCGTAAAGGCCGGCCGGATTTTCCGTCGGCGACAGTTCTGGCGCCTTGCCGATATTCTTGATGCGGCCGCCGACGGCGCAGCCGTTTGCGCCAGCGAGGGCGAGAATGACAAGGGCGATGCGGATGAATGTCATGGGATCAATCCAGTGAAGCGAGACTTTGGCCGTTGCGGAAGACCGCCTTGGCCGCGCCGCGCGCGACGATGACCGCCTTGAATTCGCGGTCGCTGTTGATGTTCCTGAACGCAACGACATCGCCGGCGCCGCCGGTTCCGAGCGCCACCGCCGCCTGCGTCAGGCGCAGTCCCGGCGCTTCCAGAATGACTGTGGCGGTATCGCCGCGCTTCACCAGGGTCGGCGAGGCGAGGTCGAGCTTCCTCAGCGGCGTGCGTGCGGCGAGCGGACGGCGGGCGATTTTGCCGATGATGAGATCGGCGTCGTCGACATAGAGGCCGGCGCGCGCATCGGTCACCTCGATCCATTCGATGTCTTCCTCCCCGATCACTTCATTGCGCGCAATGATGCGGGCCGGGACGGGAAGGGTCGCGACTGACACAGCGCTTCCGTTGATGACGAACGAGG
>JAGRED010000279.1 GCA_020446725.1 Parvularculaceae bacterium
GTCTGCACGGCATTCAACGCCGACTTCGACGGCGACCAGATGGCCGTGCACGTTCCGCTCGCGCTCGAAGCGCAGCTTGAAGCGCGCGTTCTCATGATGTCGACGAACAACATCCTGTCGCCGGCGAACGGCAAGCCGATCATCGTGCCGTCGCAGGACATCGTTCTCGGCCTCTATTACATCACGCTCGAAAAAGCGAACGAGCCCGGCGAAGGCATGGTGTTCGGATCGATGTCGGAAATCGAGCACGCGCTCGAAGCCGGCGTTGTGACGCTCCACGCGAAAATCCGGGCGCGTTGGGAATCCGTCGACAAGGACGGCAATCCGATCCGCGAGATCGTCGAAACGACGCCCGGCCGCATGAAGGTCGCGCAGGTGCTGCCGAAAGACGGCAACGTTCCCTTTGAAGTCGTCAATCAACTGCTGACCAAGAAAACGATCCAGGGCCTGATCGACATCGTCTATCGCCATTGCGGTCAGAAGAAGACCGTCATCTTCGCCGACCGGGTCATGGACCTCGGCTTCAAGGAAGCGTGCAAGGCCGGCATCTCGTTCGGCAAGGACGACATGGTCATCCCCGAAGCCAAGCACAAGCTGGTCGAGGAAACGCGCGCGCTCGTTCGCGATTACGAACAGCAATATGCGGACGGTTTCATCACGCGCGGTGAGAAATACAACAAGGTCGTCGACGCCTGGGCGAAATGCACGGACAAAGTCGCCGACGAGATGATGAAGCATATTCAGGCCAAGCGCATCGACATGGAGACGGGCCGCGAGATGGAGGTCAACTCCATCTACATGATGTCTCACTCCGGCGCGCGCGGCAGCCCCGCTCAGATGAAACAGCTCGCCGGCATGCGCGGCCTGATGGCCAAGCCTTCGGGCGAGATCATCGAAACGCCGATCATTTCGAACTTCAAGGAAGGTCTGACCGTTCTTGAATACTTCAACTCGACGCACGGCGCGCGCAAAGGCCTCGCCGACACCGCGCTGAAGACTGCGAACTCGGGCTATCTGACGCGCCGTCTCGTCGATGTCGCGCAGGACTGCATCATTCGTGAGCTCGACTGCGGAACGCAAAACGGCATCACGCTCGACGCCGTCGTCCAGGGCGGCGAAACGATCGTGACGCTCTCGCAGCGCATTCTCGGCCGCACGACGCTCGAGGATCTGACGCATCCGCAAACGGGCGAATTGCTCGCCAATGCGGGCGACGAGATCAATGAAGAGCAGGCGGAGGAGATTGAAGGCTCCGGCATTCAGACGGTGCGCGTGCGCTCTGTCCTCACCTGCGATTCAAAGGTCGGCGTCTGCGCCAAATGCTACGGCCGCGATCTTGCGCGCGGCAGCGCCGTCAATGTCGGCGAAGCGGTCGGCGTCATCGCGGCGCAGTCGATCGGCGAGCCGGGAACGCAGCTCACCATGCGCACGTTCCACATCGGCGGCACTGCGCAGGTCGGCGACACCTCGTTCATCGAGGCGAGCCATGAAGGCAAGGTCGTTCTTGAAAACCGCAATGTCGTGAAAAACTCCGACGGCGACCTTATCGTCATGGGTCGCAACACCTTCGTGAAGATCGTCGACGCCGACAATAAAGAGCATGCGTCGTACAAAGTCTCTTACGGCACGAAGCTTCGCGTTGACGACAATTCGAAAGTGACGCGCGGCCAACGCCTCGCTGACTGGGACCCCTACACGCTGCCGATTCTCACCGACCTCGCCGGCAAGGTGAAGTTTGAGGACTTGCAGGAAGGCTTCTCGATGCATGTCGTCGCCGACGAGGCGACAGGCATTGCGAGCCGCGTCGTCATGGATTGGCGCGCCAATCCGCGCGCCGCGGCGCTGAAACCCTCGATCGTCATCACCGACGACAAGGGCAAGCCGCTGAAGCTCGAAACCGGCGGCGAGGCGCGTTATCAGCTCCCCGTCGACGCCATTCTTTCGGTTGAGGACGGCGACACCGTCCGCGTCGGCGACGCGCTTGCGCGTATCCCGACGGAAGGCGCCAAGACGCGCGACATCACCGGCGGTCTGCCGCGCGTCGCCGAACTCTTCGAAGCGCGCCGGCCGAAGGATCATGCGATCATCGCGGAAGTCGACGGCCGCGTTGAATTCGGGCGCGACTACAAGAACAAGCGTCGCATCCGCATCGTTCCGACAGATGAGAGCCTTGAGCCGATCGATTACCTTGTCCCGAAAGGCAAGCACATCACGGTTCAGGAAGGCGACTTCATCGGCAAAGGCGAATTCCTGATCGACGGCAATCCGGCGCCGCATGACATTCTTCAGATCATGGGCATCGAAGCGCTCGCCAACTATCTCATCAACGAGATCCAGGAAGTTTATCGACTGCAGGGCGTGCCGATCAACGACAAGCATATCGAGGTGATCGTTCGCCAGATGCTGCAGAAAGTCGAAATCTCCGATCCGGGCGACTCGCTCTTCCTGAAGGAAGAACAGATCGACAAGATCGAGTTCGACGAAATGAACGCCAAGCTCGAAGATCAGGGCAAGCGTCCTGCGAAGGGCTCGCCGGTCCTGCTCGGCATTACGAAAGCCTCGCTCCAGACGCGCTCGTTCATCTCAGCGGCGTCCTTCCAGGAAACGACGCGCGTCCTTACCGACGCCGCCGTCAACGGCAAGGTCGATACGCTCGAGGGCCTAAAAGAGAACGTCATTGTCGGGCGCCTGATCCCGGCCGGCACGGGCGGCATGATGGCGCGCCACCAGCTGGACGCCGAGCACCGCGACCAGGCCCTTATCGCCGACCGCGAGCGCCGGCGCGAAGAAGCGGCGCTTCCGCCGCCGGAAGAAGCGACAGCCGCACAATAAGCGGTTTGATGAAACGGCGGCCGCAAATGGCCGCCGTTTTTCATTTCAGGATTTCCGCGCGACGCTTTTCAAATGCTCGATGCGTCGCTTGAATGTCTTTTCAAAACTGTGTTGGCGCGCGAAGTCGAGCGCCGCATCCGCCGCGGCAATGATCGCCTGCCTGTCCTTATCCAGCCCGGCGATCCTGCGGGCGAGCGCTTTGGCGTCATCGACGCCGACGCTCCATCCGCCCGCGGTTCGCTTCAGAATGCCCGCGAAAGCGGGGTTTGCATAACCGGCAATTGGAACGCCGCAGCTCATCGTTTCAAGATAGGTGCATGACGGGTCGCCCTGCCGATGACAGCAGACGAAAAGGTCTATGCCGTTCTTCAGGTGCGGCGACAGCACGGTCGCGAAATCGACATTGCCGACGAGACGAACGCTGGCGCCGAGATCGAAGCGCGCGATGTCGGCTTTGAGCGTTTCTTCGAGCGAACCCGCTCCGAAGAGTTCGAGCGTGAAGTTGACGCCGGCGTCGCGGAGATGCGCGGCGATCATCGGCAGATGATCGACGCCCTTGATGCGTTCAAAGCGTCCCGAAAAGGCGAGCCGGAGCGGTTCGCCCGATGACAGGCGCTGACGCCGCGTCTTCATCGACCCCTCGTCGGCGTACATGTCTTCCGTCGTCCGGCTGTCGAAATAGACGAGAGGGCTGGCGGCGAGCTTGCCATATAGGTCCGCCGCCGCCGCGCCGTTCATCTGAACGCCTTCCGCACGGGCGAGCGCGGCGCGCCGCTTCATTTCGGTCAGCAATGTCCATGCGGAGGAACGAATCTTCTTGTGTGCGGGAATGGCTGAAACATCGATGATCTTGAGGCGCGTGCCGATCGTATACTCGATGATGTAGACGATTGGGGGCCGGTCGGATGCGCTGATCCGGCTGAGATGCAATTGAGTGTGCTGGTCGGCGCTGACGAGCGCCACGTTCGCTCCTTCAAGGTCTTTGGCGCTGAGCGGCGCGTCACCGTCGATCTTCCTGAGCTCGAACGGCAATTCCTTGTCCGAATAAGTCTTGCCGAACGGCAGGAGGTCGCGCCGCGTTCGGCGCATGATCGAGCGAACAGGGCCGCCCCATTCGTCCCGATAGCGCGCCATGCCGTCGACGAATTTGCGGTCAAGATAATAGGCGCCGTCTTCCTCTACAAAGCCGACGCTCGGAACGACAGCGAGGACAGCCTCGTGTTTTGGGGAAGGAGACGTCACGTGCGCTGGAACCTGTTTCGGACGCGCCGGACGAAATCGATAAAGGGCAGCCTGTCTTTGAGGCCCGTCCCGTGAATATCGGTCCGAGACGCGCGCTGGATCGCCCAAGGCGTCGAAGCGACCGCCGTCTTGATGTCAGGGTTGTCGCGGCGAAACCAGCTATAGGCGCCGTCGACATGCATCGGCCCGCCTTCGGGATGGCCGCCCGGCCGCGCCGCCATTGTCTCAAGATAGTCGGCGACACGCTTCAACGCTCCATTCCTCACAATCATCGCGTGCGTTTGCCGCACAGGCGTCGCCGGCGCGATGGTTCGGATTAGGGTTTCTCTCTTGTCGCCGCCGCCATCCCCAAGCAGGTAGCCGAGATAAAGGATATCCCAGTCAGCTTCAGCAATCGCGGTGATTTGGGCTGCGCTGAGGGCGACAAAGTCTGGGGTGAAGTCAGCGTCGTCTTCAAGGATGAGGACTGACGCCGCGCCCGTATCGATCGCGGTCCGCAGGACGCCCAGGTGGCTCATGAAGCAGCCGCGGGCGCCGATTGACGGAAAATCGCCGGCCGCGTCCGGCCGAACCGCTTCGAAAAGCATCACGGCCTGATCCTCAAAGGAGAGGCCGACGCGTTCAAGCTCCGCCGCGACTTCCCTTCGCCGGTCGGTCCGGAACGGCAGGTTGATCACGTAGACAGCGTTGATGAGGCCGAGAATGGGGGAGGCGGAGATCGTGCGGGTCACGTGATCAAAGGTGGTTGATTCGAATGAATCTTTTGCAAATCGCGGTTACAGGCTCTGTGCGACGGTTTTGCGGGAATGTCAGCATCTTTTCCGCGGCTCGCGCGTCTTGAACAGACCGCCGCGCAATTTGGCCGGAAATGCTGTCGAAGACGCTCTCCGCAGAGGCGCCGGCCGGGAATGGCCTATCGCGCAACGGCGCAGCGGCGAAATGCTCTAAAGGCGAACAAAATGCGCCGGCTTTCCGCCTCGCTCAAAAGCTGGGCAAAAAATTAAGTTTGCGGCGTTGCGCCTATTGACCCACCCGATTCGCGCGTCTAGGAAGGCCCCCGCTGAAAGGCCGGCAGTCAGTCCATCTGAAACGCGGTCAGTTTAGCCGACAAAAGTCTTGTTTACGGGCGGTGTCCCACATGTGGGGGCCGCTCCTTTGCGTCGTTTGCGGGCCTCGCCTGCTTGCGGTGCGAAAACGCGGAAAACGGGCGTCTTAACGACCTGAAGCCCGACTTTTTGGAGTGCGCATGCCGACGATCCAACAGCTGATCCGCAAGCCGCGGAGCCCGCGCCGGAAGATCAACAAGGTGCCCGCCATGCAGGCGAACCCGCAAAAACGCGGCGTCTGCACGCGCGTCTATACGACGACGCCGAAGAAGCCGAACTCCGCGCTCCGGAAGGTCGCCAAAATTCGCCTGACGAACGGCTTTGAAGTCATCGGCTACATTCCGGGCGAAGGTCACAATCTGCAGGAGCACTCGGTTGTGCTCATCCGCGGCGGCCGTGTGAAGGACCTGCCCGGCGTTCGTTATCACATCATTCGCGGCGTCCTCGACACCCAGGGCGTCAAGGACCGCAAGCAGCGCCGTTCGAAATACGGCGCCAAGCGTCCGAAATAAGCGAGGCCGTCATGTCACGTCGTCACCGCGCAGAAAAACGCGAAGTTCATCCGGACCCGAAATTCGGGGATATGGCCGTTTCGAAGTTCATGAATTACGTCATGTACGACGGCAAAAAGTCGGCGGCCGAAAAGATCGTCTACGGCGCGCTCGATCGCATCGAAGGCAAGCTGCGCCGTCCGCCGGTCGACGCTTTCAAGGAAGCGCTCGATAACGTCATGCCGGCGATCGAAGTCCGGTCTCGTCGCGTCGGCGGCGCAACCTACCAGGTTCCGGTTGAAGTCCGCCCCGAGCGCCGGATGGCGCTTGCGATGCGCTGGATCATCAACGCTGCGCGCTCACGCAACGAAACGACGATGGTCGACCGGCTGTCGAACGAAATCATGGACGCCGCCCAGAACCGCGGCGCGGCTGTGAAGAAGCGCGAAGACACGCACCGCATGGCGGAAGCGAACCGCGCCTTCTCGCATTACCGCTGGTAACTGTCAGAGTTTTGA
>JAGRED010000028.1 GCA_020446725.1 Parvularculaceae bacterium
ATGAGCGAAGAAATCTCGTTTCCCTCAGGCTCCCTCATGAAGGGCAAGCGCGGCCTCGTGATGGGCGTTGCCAACAAGAATTCGATCGCCTGGGGCTGCGCGCAGCAGCTCGCCGCGCAAGGGGCGGAACTCGCCTTCTCCTATATTCCGGCGATGGAGAGCCGCGTTCGTCCGCTCGGCGAACAGATCGGCGTGAAGCTTTTCGTCGAGGCGGATGTCATGAGCGATGACGACATGGAGCGCGCCTTCGCCGAGATCGAAAAGGAATGGGGCCGGCTCGATTTCCTCGTCCATGCGATCGCCTTCACCGACAAGGAAGCGCTGAAGGGTTCCTTCGTCGAAAACACGACGCGGCAGAATTTCAAGGATACGATGGACGTCTCGGCGTTTTCTTTCGTCGACGCCGCACGCCGCGCCTCGAAGCTGATGCCGGATGGCGGTGCGATGGTGACGCTCACCTATCTCGGCTCCGAGCGCGTCGTGCCGAATTACAACGTGATGGGCGTCGCGAAAGCAGCGCTTGAAGCCTCGATGCGCTATGTCGCGCGCGATCTCGGGCCGAAGGGCGTTCGCGTCAACGCGATCTCCGCCGGGCCGATGAAAACGCTCGCCATGGCGGGGATCACCGGCGGCCGGCAGCTGATGTCGGTCGGGCGCGACTGGTCGCTCCTGAAAGAGGACACGACGATGGAGGGCGTCGCCGGCGCGGCGCTCTATCTCCTCTCCGATCTCGGCGCCTCGTGCACGGGGGAGACGTTGCATGTCGATGCGGGATTTCACGTCGTCGCCGTGCCGAGCATGGATGAAATGACGAAATAGCGCGTCGATTGCGCACGCTGCGCGCAAATTAACCTTCCGGCGGCGACAGTTACAAAAAACCGTCAGCATCCTGATATACGCCTTTCATAAACGCATCTTAGCCCTGCCCTCTGCAAACAGGGGGCTGCGGCGATGCGCACCAAATCCTCAACGCACAATTGGCGCTTTCTGTCGGCGCTGGCGGCGGCGTCTTTCATGATCGCTGGAACCGGCGTTGCGGCGACGCGGCTGACGGAGCAGGCGGCGCGCGATTCCATGGCGCCGACCGGCGCGCCGGTGATCGTCGTCGGTCATCGCGGAACGAAGAAATTTGCGCCGGAGAACACAGTCGCCGCGTTCAATAAGGCGATTGAAATGGGCGCCCGCTCGATCGAGATGGATGTCAGGGCGACCAAAGACGGCGAATTCGTCGTCATGCACGACCCCTTCGTCAACCGGACGACGGACGGGCGCGGCCTCGTCTCGCAGATGACGCTCGCAGAGATCAGAGCGCTCGACGCCGGTTCGTGGTTCGGGCCGGAATTTGCGGGCGAGCGCGTGCCGACCCTGCGCGAGGCGCTGCGCGCCGTCAAAGGCCGTTCGGCCGTCGATATCGATTTCAAATCCGGCCCGCAAAACTCGGCCGAGCTGATCGCCAACATCCTCGACGAGGAAGGCTTCGACGACGGCAGCCTCGTCACCGTTTTCGTGCGCGCTTTTGAATACCGCAAGATGAAGCCGCTGCCGGAACGCTACGCGCTTCGTCCACATTACCGGAATGCGAAACTCACCGTGCAGGCGGCGCAGGATGACGGGGTCGACATCATGGGGCTGCGCCGCCGCAACTTTTCATTCCTCGCCGCGCGCGACATCGCCGACAACGGTCTTGCGCTTTTCGCCAATGTGATGGGCGCGAAGGACAATGAGGAAGGCTTCGAAGACGCGCTGCGCGCGGGCGCGCGGTTCATCCAGACGGACCATATCGATCGCCTCGCGCCCTATCTCAAGGATCGCGGGCTTCTCGTCGATTGCGTTCCCGCGCGCGATCTCGCCTGCCTTGACGGCGTGACGCCCGACTGGCGGGTCGCGTCGGCGCCTTAAATCAACGGGCGCAATTCTTTAATCGCGCCAGATGATCCGGTTATTATTCCAGCGCGCCTGTTCACGCAAAACCGGTCTCCACTTTTGCGCCTGGCGCGCTAATTCTTCGCGGCGACGAACGCCCTGATATCCGCAGCGAGTTTTTCTAGCGACGCCTGATGAATGTACATCATGTGGCCGGCCTCATAATATTCGATGGTGAGGCGGCTGCGATCGAAGGCCGGCTGGGCGAGCGTCAGCTCCGTGCCGAAAAACGGCGTCGCCATGTCGTAATAGCCGTTGGCTGAAAAGACGCGCAGGTCACGGTTCTGCCGCATCGCGCGTTCGACGTAAGGCGCGACATTGACGTAGGAATTATCGC
>JAGRED010000280.1 GCA_020446725.1 Parvularculaceae bacterium
AAGGAGGGGTGCCCGGTGGCGTTGCCGAGATTGAGCAGCCTGCCCTGGGACAGGAGGATCATCCGCTTGCCGTCCGGGAACTGGACGAGATCGACCTGGTCCTTGATGTTCTTCCATTTGAAATTCTTCAGGCCGTCAACCTGAATCTCATTGTCGAAATGGCCGATATTGCCGACGATCGCCATGTCTTTCAGCTTGCGCATGTGATCGACGGTGAGAACGTCCTTGTTGCCGGTCGCGGTGATGACGATGTCGACGCGCGGCGCCGCCTCGTCGAGCGTGACGACTTCAAAGCCGTCCATCGCCGCCTGCAGCGCGCAGATCGGATCGATCTCGGTGACGAGAACGCGTGCGCCCGCGCCCTTGAGCGACTGCGCAGAGCCTTTGCCGACATCGCCGTAGCCGGCGACAAGCGCGACCTTGCCGGCCATCATCACATCGGTGCCGCGGCGGATGCCGTCGACGAGCGATTCCTTGCAGCCGTATTTGTTGTCGAATTTCGACTTCGTCACCGAGTCGTTCACGTTGATCGCCGGGAAGGGAAGCGTTCCCTTCTTCTCGCGCTGATAGAGCCGCAGAACGCCGGTCGTCGTTTCCTCGGTGACGCCTTTGATCGCCGCTTTCGTTTTCGAATAGAAATCCGGCTGTTTGGCGAGGCGGCGTTTGATCGTGTCGAAAAGCGCGCGCTCTTCATCGTTCGACGGATTGGCGAGCAGCGTCGGGTCTTTCTCCGCGTCGGCGCCGAGAAGGACGAGCAACGTAGCGTCGCCGCCGTCATCGTGGATCATGTTCGCGGTCTGGCCGTTCGGGAAGTCGAAGATGCGGTCGCAAAGATCCCAGTATTCTTCGAGCGTCTCGCCCTTGAAGGCGAAGACCGGCGTTCCCGCCGCCGCGATCGCGGCCGCGGCATGGTCCTGCGTCGAATAGATATTGCAGGACGCCCAGCGCACCTCGGCGCCGAGATGCTGCAGCGTCTCGATGAGAACCGCGGTCTGGATCGTCATGTGGAGCGATCCCGCGATCCGCGCGCCTTTGAGCGGCTTAGCCTTGCCGTATTCCTCGCGCGTCGCCATCAGGCCGGGCATTTCGGTCTCGGCGATCTCGATCTCGGTCCGCCCCCATTCGGCGAGCTTCATGTCCTTGACGAAATAGTCGTGATGAGCGGGCGCGTTCATTGGCCTTTGTCCTTGTCAGCTTCGTGATTTCGGCGGGCTTATAGCAATCGAAGCCAGTCTCGCCAAGAGAGATATAAAGATTTCTTTATATCCTGACAGGTTTCCGCCCCCGGCCTGATTCGTGATCGGCGCCGCCCCATTCCCTCCACAATTGCGGCCGATTCCGGGGCCTGTCCCCGATGCGGGCCGGGAGAGGGCGCGAGACGGGGGGCGGGGGGAACCGATTATCGCAAGGAGGATGCGCTAATGAGAAAATCAGTTTCGGCCTTCGCCGCGGGCTTTTTCTTCCTCGGGTCCGGGGTCGCGCTCGCCGGCGATGACGGCGATCCGCGGCAGGGCGAACAGGTCGACCGCATCTGCTTCGGCAGGGACATCAACAATTTCAAGACGATCGACGGCGAGGACGACGCCATCCTTTTGGAGAAGGGCGTCAAAGACTGGTACAAGGCGACGCTCATCGGCGCCTGCAGCTATCGCCAGCTGAAATGGGCGCAGGCCGTCGCGATCGACCAGCGCCCGGCGGGCGGGTGCGTGACGCCCGGTGACACGCTCATCTTTTCGCGCTCGATCAGCGGCAGCTTCCGCTCGTCGGATACGACGCGCTGCGCGATCTCGGAAATCTACGAATGGGATGAAGACGCGACGGCGGACGAAGAAGACGCTGACGCGGACGAAAATTAATATTCCGTATGGGAATGAACAAGCTTGAAAGCGGCGTGAAACTGGCGCAGTTTCCCGCCGGCCCGTCCGTGCGCAGGTGAATGCGCCGCCGCGACGGGAAAGCTTGAGGGCATGCTTCATGAAAAAGTGTTTGCTGGTGGTCGCCGCGCTCATTGCGGCGTCGTCTGCGGTCGCGCGCGAGCCGAAGAAGAAAAAAGAAGACACGCCGCCGCCCGCGCCGGTCGTCGAATATGAGAACGAAGATCCGCATTTCTCCGACGCGCTCGCACAAGCGTGCGTCGCGGTTCCCGCCGAACAGGAAACTTATGACGGCCGGGATAATGTGCTGATCACAAGGCTTGAAGACGGCGGCCGCGCGTTTTTCCATTTCGAGGGCGGTTGCGACACGACTTCGATGATGTTCGCCGATTCAATCAAGGCGGACGACGGCGCGCAATGCGTCGCGCCGGGGGACGCGCTCGTGTTCACCTCAAGCTACGGCGACGTGAAGAAATGCGAAGTGGCCCGCATTAATCGCTGGCTCGACGATGAGCTGATCAGTCCGGAACTGGAGTGAGGCGTTCGGCGGCGAGGATCGCCTTCAATCCCTCGCGATAGGTCGGGTGGGAAAGGGCGGGCAATAGCCGCTCTTTCATCAGCCGGTTCGAAACGCGCTTGTTGTCGGCGTAGAAACTTTTCGCCATTTCCGACAATTGCGCTTGTTCAATCGGAACAAGCGGCGGCGGCGCGACGCCGAGCAAGGCGCAGGCGTAGGCGATGACGTCCTGCGGCGGTGAGGGCTCGTCATCGGCGATGTTGAAGAGCTCGCCCGCGTCAGGCGCGGCGATGCTCGCCTGCAACGCGGCGGCGATGTCGTCGACATGCGCGCGGCTGAATATCTGCCCTTCTTTATAGATGCGCTGCGCGCGCCCTTCGCGCACCGTGTCGAGTGCGGAGCGACCCGGCCCGTAAATGCCGGGCAGGCGGAAAATGACAACCGGAATATCGAGGGAGGCGCCAAGCGCGCGCCACTGGTTTTCAGCGGCTATGCGGCTTTTCGCGCGCGGCGATGTTGCGAGAAGCGGCGAGGTCTCATCGACCCACGCGCCCTGGTGATCGCCGTAAACGCCGTTCGTCGAGAGATAGCCGATCCAGATTCTCGGGCGCCGTCGCGCCGCAAGCGCGCGCGCGGCGATTGCGGCGGACGGGCAGCCGTCGGACGAAGGCGGCGTTGAAATGAGGAGCGCGTCCGCGTTCTGAATTGCGTCGCCAAGCGCCTTCTCATCCGACCACGAAACCGGCGCGACGCCGTCGGCGGCGGCGCGATCCGCAGCCGCCGCGTCGCGAATCGTTCCCGACGCTGTCCAGCCCTCAGCCTTCAGCCGCGCGGCGAGGCGGCGTGCGACGTAACCGTAACCGAGGCAAAGAAGGCGATTTTCGTTCACGCACGCAATCCTGATCGGGCGACCCTTAACTTGTCTTACCAATCGCCGAATTCAAGGTTTAGAAAGGGCTTCATCGCAGAATCGCCGCAAGAGAGGGAGAAAGCGGGAGGAAATCATGCATCGCCTGTTCGTCGCGATATCCCTCCCCGAAATCGTCGCCGACGCGCTGACGCAGTTGCAGTCGGGCCTGCGCGGCGCGCGCTGGCTGCCTGTCGAGAATTTTCACTTGACGCTCGCCTTCATCGGCGAGGTTGACCGCCACGGCCTCAATGAAATCGCCGGCGCGCTCGACGCGATTTCGGCGCCGCGTTTCGATCTGCGCCTTTCTGGCTGCGACTTCTTCGGCGACAAGAAACCGCGCGCGCTATGGGTCGGCGGCGGCGCCAATCCGGCCCTTTCGCATCTTCAATCGAAAGTCGGCGTCGCGCTGTCGCGGTCCGGCTTCCCGCTGGAGAAACGCAAATTCACGCCGCATGTGACGCTCGCTTATTTAAGCGGCGTTTCGCAGGATGCCGCCGCGCTCTATTGCGCCTCGCACGGTCTTTTCTCCGTCGGGCCGTTTCCGGTGACGGACTTTCATCTTTATGAATCGCATCTCGGTTCGGAAGGCGCGCACTACGAAATCGTCGAGAGCTACGCGCTGACCGCGCCGGCCGAAGCGATCGCGCCGGCGCAGTGATTGTCGACCAGGGATTTGTCGCTCAATCCGCCTGGTGCGTTCTCCTCGAAATCATGCCGATCGCGTTTTGGCGCGAACGCCCGCTCGCCGTCCGCCAGCCAAATGTTTCCGTCCAGTTTTGAAAAATTCTTCGCCGCGCTGATCAATTGCGCGGGAAAAGCGCCTTTGACGATTGCGCCGCCGATTGTGAAGGTCGCGTCCAGGGCTGAACCGAAGTGTCGCCCGGAAAAAACGATTGAGCTTCCTCGGCGGTCATCGCAATGGCGCGTTCCAGGGCAATGTCGCGGCCCGTCATGACTGATGCGAAGCTTTCTTCCACCGGGATGTCCGGGGCCACGTAAAGTCGCCGGTCCGCGCTGTCGGTGCCGATATAAATTTCACTGGAAATCTGCGGTTCAAGATGCGAGTGCGGCAGCGGCGTCGCGGTATGTCCCAAGAATAGGTTCGGCCTCCCGCCCGTCGGCTCTCCGATAGTGACGGCGTACGCGCCCGTCTCCGCAGTTCCGGCCAATATGCTGCCGGCCGAAATTGTTTCCCGCCCTATCAGGACGACGAAATTGCCCGGGTCGCAGCAAAAGCCCGAAGCTCTTGCTAGATAAGCGTAAGGCAGTGAGCGTCCGATCGATCCGCCAAGATTGTGTCGAATGTCGAGAATGAATCGCTCCGGCCGATTTTCGCGATTCGCGATTTCCGCGAACGTGTTCATCGCAAAATTCAGCAATGTCTCGCCTTCTTCAGGGTCTTCCGGAACATTCAATTGCAGATATCCGATGCGGCCATTTTCCAAATCCGCGTACCAGAAATTGCGGTCAAGATGCGCCCGGGAAAGCGGAGGCGGACCATCAATCAGATCATCCAGGGTGCGCCAGTTCTTTGGCCAATAATAACCGGATGAAGCGCCTGACGCATGCACGTCATCAAAGCTCGCGTCAGAAGTTTCGAGCAGCCGCGCCTCGCTGATTGCGCCATTCGGCGCCTCCAGCGTGATGCGAACGCCGCCGTCTTTTTCCATAAGCCCGAGATGCTTGTAAGTCGCGGGATGAGGCAAAAGATAATCGACGGCCCAACTTTTTTTGCGCAGCGGATGATCTGCAAATGCGTAATGTGACAATTCGGCGATCACCTTGTCGATCGGTTTCCCCCCGATGCTGATTATTCGGGCGCCAACCCAGTCACGATAAGGATTATCCGCGGCCACTACGTAAGCGCCTTCTGAAAACAGGCGGAACCGCAGCGGAAAGCTTTTTTCAAAGCCCGGCGTGTTTGGGTTCGGATATATCTGCACATGCGTGTCCGTCGCCAACGCCATCAACCGTGAGAGGTTGAAATAGTGATCGATGGAGGAAATCGAACCGCGTTGATGTCGGATCTGCGCCATTTCTTTCGACCATGTTCTGGCGTCGTGGAACCAGTATGGATTCGGATGCTCGGACTTGATTCGCGCTAAGACGAGATCGATTTCTTCGCGCGCCTGCGCCTCGGTCAGGACTTCCGGTTCATTGGCGTGAGCGGCGATACTGCAAAAAACAGTCAGGAGGGCCGCTAGTTCTGCGAGCCATATTTTTCTCAGTCCCATCGTCACCGCCTCTGGCTGTTATCGGCGGTATACAATGTGCGGCAGAGCCGAAAAACTCAATTGATCGCGCCTGCAAGGCGGTCTGCCGCAGTTTCACATTCTTTGAGGTCAGAGCAATTGAAGGTGTCTTAGTTCACTTGTGTTGAGTCGGATCAGGACTGCTTGGCCTACCGCGCGAACCTGATCGTCACGCGCCTTGCAAGTTCGCGCGCCGGCGCGCCGTCGATGGTTTTCGGTTCGAAGCGCATCCGTTCGGCGGCGGAGAGGGCTGCGTTGTTGAAGCATTCATTGCTCGTCTCGGCGACGCGCGCCTTGTCCGGTCGGCCGTCGCGCGCAACGTCGATGAGAATGGCGACTTCCTCAATCGCCGAAGCGGAGGGCGCGCAGCGCTCGGGATAACGCGGCGCCGGCGCGCGCAGGATCGCCGCTTCGACAATAACAGGCGCGCGCACGTGCGGCGGCGCGACGGCGACAGGCTCGTCAATGAGCGCGCCAGTCGGCGTTGCAACATTCTCAAATGTCGGCGCCGCGGCGGCGTCGACCGTTTCAGATTCGGTGACAACCTCGATCGAAGGCTCGGGCTCGGGTTGGAACTCGGGCTCGGGCGCGACGGCGACGCGTTCAATCATGCGTTCAGCCGCCGGCGCGGCGCGCGTTTCCTCAATAACCGGGCGCGGTTCGCCCGGCGCGGATACGGCGCCTGATGTCTCTTCGACAGCCGGTTCGGCGATAGCGATTTCCGTCGCGGGTTCCGTCAGTTCGACCGCAGTCACGACAGGTTGCATTGGCGCAGCCATGTCGGCTTGAACGGCTTCACGAGCCGCCGGCGCCTCGGCGACGGCCAACGGCTTGCGCACGGCGATTGAATGCGCGGCGATGACGGCGATTGCAACGGCGGTTGCGGCCATCGCCGTATAGGCGATGACGGTCTGCGTTTCGGTTTTCCGGCCTTCGGAAGCCGGCGCGATGACGGTCTGGGTGAGGCTTAATGAAGCTCTGTCGGCTGGCGCCTCGACGGATGAGACAACGGGCGCCGGCGGCGCGGCCTTCACCGGCGGAATGAAAGCGGGCTTCGCCGGCTGCGGTTCCTTGTCGGCGACGGCGATGACCGGCGTTTTGACGGCGCCCGTCGCATCTCGGCGCCAGGCGGCGGCGTAGGCGTCCGGATCAAGGCCGAGATACTGCGCATAGGCTTTCACGAACCCCGCCGCATAGGGAATGGCGGGCAGGGCGCGAAAGTCGTCCGTCTCAATTGCGGCGAGATGGACGCGCTTCACCTTCGTCGCGGCGAACACATCCTCAAGGCGGAGCCCTTTCTCGGCGCGAAGAGCGGCGAGCTTCTTGCCCGTCGACAAAGGCGCTTCGTCATTCGCCGGCGGTGCGATATCGGCTTGCGGCTTGGCGTCCGTGTCCGAAATTGCGACGTCAGCGACGGATCGTTGCGGCGCGTTCATGGTAAACCCCGTCATGCTTCGCCGGTTTTCCGGCCTTGACGGGACTGGAAAGCATCAAGGGCGCCAGACGGCGCCGATCACGGAAGAAC
Source organism: Parvularculaceae bacterium (assembly GCA_020446725.1). Lineage (GTDB taxonomy): Bacteria > Pseudomonadota > Alphaproteobacteria > Caulobacterales > Parvularculaceae > Amphiplicatus. The sequence goes on from JAGRED010000280.1 coordinate 7,079, forward strand.
GATCTCGGCGCGCGCCGCATGGCCGAATTCGCCGGATTCCCATTCTAAGTTTCGATAGGTGAAAAGCGAACGCCCATCTGCGGCGAGGGACGGCTGGACATTCGACCATGCTTCATCGGTTAACGCGAAGACGGCGCCGCCTTCCGGGCTGACCGCGTAGATCTGTCCGACAAAGGGAACGCCGCCGCGATTGGAAGCGAATATGACGTAGCGGGAATCGGGGGACCATGACGGCCAGCCGTCGAAAGCAGGACTGTCGCTCAGGTTTCGTTCGGCCGATCCGTCAAGGCGCGCAACGAATATTTCGGAATTGCGTGCGCCTTTTTCCTGCGCCCAGTCCAGACCGTCGCCGTTTATGACTTTGCGAAAAGCGAGGCGTTTCCCGTCCGGCGCCGGCGCGCCATATGTGCAAACTGAGCGGCATTGCGTGTGTTGTTTCACATCGCTTCCATCCGCTTTCATGCTGAATATCTCATGATATTGCGCCGACCAGTCGGCGGATAGATCGGGCGTCGTCCGCGCGGAGTTGAAAAATATGCGCCCGTCATTCGACCAGTGCGGGTGAGCGTCGTCTCCCGGTTGATCTGTGATCTGAGCAACGTTCGACCCGTCGGCATCCATTACGAAAATTTCCGTATCCTCTTTGAGGACGGCGACAAAGGCGATCTTCTTTCCGTCGGGCGACCAGGCGGGCGTTTCCGCTTCTTCCGCGTCAAAGAGGACGCGCACATTCGATCCGTCCGCGTCAGCGAGATAGATCGCGTTCCTTCCCGGCCTGTTTGATTGAAAAAGAAGGGTCGCGCCGTCGGGAGAAAGCGAAGGATAGGAATCGCGAACTTCGGTGACGGGCTGCGCGGCGCCGGCGGCGAAAAGCAAGGCGACGACGGAAAAAGTCATATCGGTCCCTCCGGAAAGCGGACATTTAACAGGAAGGAATGCGTATGGCGGAGCCGCT
>JAGRED010000029.1 GCA_020446725.1 Parvularculaceae bacterium
CATCAACGGATGATGCGGGCAGCGAGGAAGAAGACGCGGCGGCGCCGACGCAATAGCGCGCACATGGCGGCGATCTTCGACCTCGAAGACATACCGAAGCTGCCGCTTTATGCGCAGGCGTTTCTGGCTACGCGCATGGCGCGCCGGGCGATCTATCACTTGCCGGCGGAATATCTAGAGAGCGAGCGACGCGCGCTCCTTGAAACCTGCGATGCGCTCGATGCTTTCTGCGCGATTGGCGGCGCCTCGATGAAGAAGATGCGGCCCATTTACGACAGGGTCAACGCGCGGCGCGGCGGCGCGGCCGGCGAGGCGGCGGAAGCGCTTTACTGGGCGGTCGATGCGGCCGCCTCCGCCGAAGCGGCGAATGATTTTCCTGTCGATCAGACCTGCATTCGCGACGTTCAGAACGCCTTCGCCGCCGCCTCGCGCGCTGACGGCCTGTCTCCGCTGCAGGTGCGAACGCTTGTCGCCGGCGATTTCGATCAGCTGCGTTTTGCTTGCCGCGAGGCGGGGATCGGGTTCTATGATGCCCTCGGAAGTCAGGTGATGGGGCGGATGGCGCCGGTCTGGCCGCCTGACGATCGCTGAGATGCTGCGCCGAAATAAGGCGCCGGCACGGGAAGACGGAGAGGGCGGATATGAAACTTTTCACCTGCGTTGCGGGCGCGCTGATGATTGCATCCTGCGCATCGGCGCCGGCGCCGCAATCGGCGGATGTAATTTACATGAATGGCGACGTCTGGACCGGCGTCAAAGGCGCGGCGCGCGCCGAGGCTGTCGCGGTCGCCGGCGACAAGATCGTCTATGTCGGCGATGACGCCGGCGCTCAGCGCTTTCAGGGCGAGGCGACGGAGATCGTCGACCTTGAAGGAAAATTCGTCGCGCCGGGCTTCATCGACAATCATACGCATTTCTTCGACGGATCGTTTGCGCTGGCGAGCGTTCAGTTGAACGATGCGGCGAGCAAGGACGAATTCGTCAAACGCATCGCCTCCTACGCCTCGACGCGCCCGAAAGGCGAATGGATCACCAGCGGCAATTGGGACGAGGAAAAATGGGGCGGCGTGCTTCCCGACCGGAAATGGATCGACGCTGTCACGCCTGACAATCCGGTCTATGTCATGCGCTATGACGGCCATCAGGCGCTCGCGAATTCGCTCGCGCTGAAGCTTGCCGGGCTCGACGCGACAACGCAGACGCCGGAAGGCGGCGAAATCGGCCGCGACAAGACGGGGCGCCTAACCGGCACGGTCAAGGACAAGGCGATGGAAATCATCGAGGCGGTCATTCCGCCGCCTTCCGATGAACAGCGCGCCGAAGCGTTCCAGCGCGGACAGGCGGAAGCCTTCGAGCATGGCGTGACGCAAGTTCACGACATGCCGCTGCCGGCGGGCGGCCTCGTCAATCTGCAGGCGTTCAAGAAACTCCATGACGACGGCGCAATGAAATTGCGCGTCTATGTTTTCGCGCCGATCGCAAGCTGGGCCGAGGCGGCCGACTTCGTGAAGGAAAACGGACGCGGCGATGACACGCTGCGCTGGGGCGCCGTCAAAGGTTATGTCGACGGGTCATTAGGGTCGCGCACAGCGTGGCGGTATGACAGCTATGTCGACGCCGACACGACCGGCCTCACCATGCAGCGGCCGGAACAGCTGGTCGAATGGGCGCGCGCGGCGGACGCCGCCGGCCTTCACGTCACCATTCACGCGATCGGCGAGAAGGCGAATGATTTTCTCCTCGATACGTTTACGGAGATCGGCGGGAAGAACCTGCATGCGAAACGCTTCCGCGTCGAACATGCGCAGCATCTGACGCGCGCAGCGATCGCGCGCTTCGGCGAAGGCGACATCATCGCTTCGGTGCAGCCCTATCACGCGGCCGACGACGGCCGCTGGGCGATCAAACGCATCGGCCCCGAAGCGATCAAAACGACCTACGCGTTTCGGTCGCTTCTGGACGCGGGCGCAATCATGACATTCGGGTCGGACTGGCCG
>JAGRED010000281.1 GCA_020446725.1 Parvularculaceae bacterium
CATGGACTTCTCAAAATTCTCCTCTAAAACCTAAACTACTGTTTTCATTTCACGACTCAGCCCGAAAAGGATTTTGCTTGCCGCCTTCGGAGGGCAACGCTCTATCCAGCTGAGCTAAGGGACCTTGGCGCCTCGCTTAGCGCACCGGCCGGCGCCCGGCAACGCCCGACGGGCCCTCGTCGGCGGCGGAAATCGGCCCGATCGCCTCGACAAGGCGGGCAAGGGCCGCTTTTCTGTCGCATTCAGCGGCCATAAGCTCGCTTCGCGCGGGCGCCGCCGCCGACTTCAATCCCGGGAGAGATCCGCCTTGTTCGTCCGAATCGCCGCGTTCATTCTTCTCGCTGTCGCCGTCGCCTTTCCCGCCGCCGCGCGCGAGAAAGAAAAAGACGCAAGCCCCGCGGCCGCGCCGCCCCTGTTTAAAGTCGTCGGCGACAACGGCGTCGTCTATCTTTTCGGAACGACCGGCGCGCCGGCGCCGGACCGGTCATGGCGCACGCGCAGCCTCGCCCGCGCGATCGACCAATCCGAAACGATGTGGTTCGAGGCGCCGGTTGACGATCCTCTCGCCATGGAAACCGCAAACCGCATCTTCACCGAACGCGGGCGCGCGAAGGAAGGCGTTCCGCTTTCTTCGCTCCTCGACGAGGAAACGCGCAACGCGCTCGACGCCGCGGCGACATCGTCGGGCCTGTCGCGCGCCACGCTCGATCCCTTGCGCCCGTGGGCGGCGTTCGTGCTCCTGTCGGGCCGGCTCCACGAGGGAGTTGAAGGCGAGGCGGTCGACGCAGCGCTCCTTTCCGAAGCGAGGGGTCGCGGCCGGTCGGTGCGCTATCTTTTTTCGATCGAGGATTCGCTCGGGCTTTTGACCGATATGCCGGCGGAAACGGAAAAGAACCTGCTCGCCGGTTTCGTCCGCGACTTCACGCGCCAGCGCGACGGCGCAGCGGCGGCCTTTGATGCGTGGAAATCGGGCGATCTCGCCGGCGTCGACGCCGCCATGAACGAGGAGCTGAGAACCGGCGCGCCCGACGCGTTCACCCGGCTCGTCACCGGCCGGATCGGCGCGCTCGCGGAACGGATCGGCGCCATCCTCAACGAGCCCGGAACGGCGTTCGTCGCGGTCAACGCCGGCTATCTCGCCGGCGAGAGCGCCCTTCCCGAGGCGCTCGCCGCCCGGGGCTACGCCGTCGAGCGCATCCTTGAATGAACGAGAGAAACTTCCAAAAGCGTCAAAAATCCTAGTCCTCGGTCGGCTTGACAGGCGCCGGGATTGATCGTTTGTCACCGCGGAAACAACGGATAGCCAATCATGTCGTATAATGTCGCCGTCGTCGGCGCGACCGGAAATGTCGGTCAGGAAATGCTCGCCATTCTGGACGAGCGCCAATTCCCGGTGCGGGAAGCATTCGCGATCGCCTCCCGCCAGTCGATCGGGCGCGAGGTCTCCTTCGGCGACAAGACGCTCAAATGCCGCGACCTTGAAACATTTGATTTTTCGAAAGTCGACATCGCCCTCTTCGCCGCCGGCGGCTCGGTTTCGAAAGAATGGGCGCCGAAAGCCGCCGCCAAGGGCGCCATCGTGATCGACAATTCCTCGCATTTCCGCATGGACCCGGACGTGCCGCTGATCGTGCCGGAAGTGAATGCGGAAGCCGTGCGCGGTTTTTCGAAGAAAAACATCATCGCCAATCCGAACTGCTCGACCGCGCAGCTCGTCGTCGCGCTGAAGCCGCTGCATGATGCGGCGACGATCAAGCGCGTCGTCGTGTCGACCTACCAGTCGACATCGGGCAAAGGCAAAGCGGCGATGGACGAACTTTTCACGCAGACAAAGGGCATATACGTCAACGATGCGCCGACGCCTGATCAGTTCACGAAGCAGATCGCGTTCAACGTCATTCCTCACATCGACGTCTTCATGGAAGACGGCTACACGAAAGAGGAATGGAAGATGGTCGCCGAGACGAAGAAGATTCTCGACCCGAAGATCAAACTCACCGCGACCTGCGTGCGCGTTCCGGTTTTCGTCGGCCATTCCGAGGCCGTCAATGTCGAATTCGAGCGGGAAATATCCGACGATGAAGCGCGCGAAATCCTGCGCGAGGCGCCGGGCGTTCTCGTCGTCGACAAGCGCGAGGACGGCGGTTATGTGACGCCGATCGAGTGCGTCGGCGAATTCGCAACCTTCATCAGCCGGCTGCGCGTCGATCCGACGGTCGATAACGGCCTTGCTTTCTGGTGCGTCTCCGACAACCTTCGCAAGGGCGCGGCGCTGAACGCCGTGCAGATCGCTGAAACGCTCATCAATCGCGGCCTCGTCAAAAAAGCCGCCTGACAATTAGATCCCGGCTTGACCATGGCGTCCTCCGCTTGATTCCGCCGGGATCTAATTGTTATGCGGCTTTTTTGACGAGGCTGAGATTGATGAGCGTTTCAGCGATCGGC
>JAGRED010000282.1 GCA_020446725.1 Parvularculaceae bacterium
AGCGTGCCGACGCCGGCCTATCCGCCTGCCGTTGTGGACTGGGCGCCGCCTTACATCCCGCCGTTCGAGCTTCCCGGCATTGTCGTGCCGCCGACGGTCCCGCCGCCGCCGCCCTGCAACCCGGAAACGAATCCCGAATGTCCGCCGCCGCCCCCGCCCCCAACGGATGACGTGCCGGAGCCTGCGACCTGGCTGCTGTTGCTGATCGGAATCCTCAGCGTTTGGATGACGCTTCGCCCTGCGCGCAAGGCCGGGAATTGAACCGGCCGCGTCTCAAAGCAGCACGGCAGCCGCCAGTCCGAGAAAGACGAAGAATCCGACAACGTCGGTGACCGTCGTCACGAACACGGCCGACGAGACCGCCGGGTCGGCGCCCGCCCGCTGAAGGCCTAGCGGAATAAGAATGCCAGCGAGGCCAGCGGCGATCAGATTGATGATCATCGCGGCGCCGATGACCCCGCCAAGACGGATCGCCTCAGATTCGCTCGCACCCATGCTCAAGCGCCAGACAGCCGCCAGCACGCCCATGATAAGCGCAAACATGATGCCGTTAAGACCGCCGACGATCGTCTCGCGCCAGACGATTCGCGCGGCGTTGGCTGTCGTCAAATCGCGCATCGCGAGACTTCGAACGGCAACCGTCAGCGTCTGCGTTCCCGCATTGCCGCCCATCGACGCGACAATCGGCATCAAGACCGCAAGGGCGACGACTTTTTCAATGGCGGCGCCGAACAGCGAAATCACCAAGGATGCGAGGATCGCTGTTCCAAGATTGACAGCAAGCCACGAAAATCGCGATCGCACGGTCTCCATAACCGTATCGGTGATGCCGGCGTCGGATTCGACCCCGCCGAGGGCGAGCATGTCTTCGGCGCTTTCCGCGTGAACGATCTCAACGACGTCATCGACCGTTATCATCCCGACGAGCCGACCTGAATCATCGACGACCGGCGCAGAAATCAGGTTGTACTGCTCGAATTTGTATGCGACGTCCTCCTGGTCCATCGAGACCGGGATGGTCCAGAGGTCGTCGTTCATGATCGATTCGATTGGAATATCGCGCTGCGTTTTCAGGAGCGTCGCGAGCGGCACCGCGCCGATCGGCTTGTTGCCGGGATCGACCACGAAAACTTCGTAAAAACGGTCGGGCAGCTCTTCCTTCCCGCGCAGACGGTCGATGATCTGCCCAACGGTCCAGTATGACGGCGCAGCGAAGACCTCCCGCTGCATCAGGCGGCCGGCCGACTCTTCCTCATAATCAAACGCCTGATTCAGCGCCAACCGATCCGAGATAGCGGCCTTGGCGAGAATTTCCTCGCGCTTGTCGTCGTCCAGTTCTTCGAGAATGAACGCCGCATCGTCGGTATCGAGTTCGCTGACCGCCTCAGCCACCGCTTCTGGACGCATCGCGGTCACGACTTCTTCGGTCAGACCGGGATCAAGTTCAGGCAGAACTTCGGCCGGCAGGCTGCCGCCCAGCAATTCGATCAGCGACAGTCGGTCGTCTTCGTGCAAAAGCGCGATAACGTCCGCGAGGTCAGCGGGATGCAACTCATCAAATAGCGCCTGAATGCGCGCGACGTCGCGCGCCTCGACCGCCTCCGCCACGGGCTCGACGTAGCGTTCGGCGAATGTCAGCTCATCGTGAAGGGCGGACGATTCCTGCTGCGGCGCCGGCGTTTCCGGCCCGTTCCGGGAGTCGTCGAGGATGACAGGATCGGGCATGATTTCCCCTCCCGACGATTGAATCGCTAGAAACCGACGCTATGCGACGGGTAGTCGAGCCGGCCAAATTGTTCAAGGGAAAGAGCGGTTTAATCTCGAAAATTCAATACGCCGCTTAACACGATGAGCACGATCGCGGCGGTTATCGGCAACGCGATGATACTCGTCGTCAGCGCCTTCTTTTTGAGATCAGGATCGGAAGGCGCGCCGGGATCGGCGCCGTCAACGCCATCCGATTCGCTTTCCCAACGGCTTTTCACGCCGATCGGAAGGATCGCGAAGAAAACGCACCACCAGACCATCACAAAGATGACGAAGGCGCCGGCGATATTCATGTCATCAAACCCTCTGGATAAGCACAGTGACGCCCGGACGCTTGCCCCAGACCGCAATCATCTCATTCCTGACTGCGCGCGTCACGGCCAGTTCGACTGCGCCGTCATCTTGCCGCTTGGTTTTGGCGAGCGACAGGAAAGCGGCTTCCGCCTTTTCAGCGATCTCGTCGGAAAGATTGTCAATCCCCGGCAATTCTCTCGGCGCGCCGATGATGGAAACGGCGGGCGGCGCGGCGACGGCGCCATGTTCGTCAATCGCCAGAGCCACGGCGACAAGTCCGGCGTAAGAGAGTTTCCGCCGCTCCCGAACCGGGCCTGCGCCTTCAGGCGTCATGATGTCGCCGTCGAGCATCCAGCGCCCGGCCGGCGCCTCATCGATGACAACCGGCTCCCCGGGGGCCAGGCGAATGACATCCCCGTTGCGCGGCGCCAGGGCGTCTCTGACCCCCAGCGTCATCGCGAAATCCGCATGGGCTTCAAGATGGCGCGCCTCGCCATGGACCGGGATTGAATAATCGGGGCGCACCCATTCGTACATTTTCTTCAGCTCATCACGATTGGGATGACCGGAGACATGCGTGAACGCGTCTTTTTCCGTGATCACCTTCACGCCGAGTTCGACGAGATCGTTGATGAGCGTGAAAATACCCCTTTCATTGCCAGGGATGATCTTGGACGAAAAAATGACCGTATCGCCTTCGGTCAAAACAAGGTCGCGATGATCATCACGCGCAATGCGCGCCAGCGCCGCACGCGGTTCTCCCTGGCTGCCGGTGCAGAGATAGAGAACATTCTCGCGGGGGAGATAGCCCGCCTCCGCAGGCTCGACGAATTTAACGCCGGCAGGCAGCAGTCCGACGTCCCTTGCGGCGCCGACAAGGCGAAGCATCGAGCGCCCGAGCAGGCAGACAGCGCGATCGGCGGCGTAGGCAGCTTCGCAAATGGAAACGACCCGCGCGACATTTGAAGCGAAGGTGGTGACGGCGACGCGCCCCGGTTCGTTTGCGATCAGCTTCGTAAGGCTCTCCTTGACCCGCATTTCGGACCCGGACTCGCCGGACGAGAGCACGTTCGTTGAATCGCACACCATCGCGAGAACACCGGCATCGCCGATGGCGCGAAGGGTCGATGAATCCGTAACCGGGCCAAGCGTCGGTTCGGGATCGATCTTCCAGTCCCCCGTATGAAGCACGACGCCAAGCGGCGTTCTTATGATAACGCCGTTCGGTTCCGGGATCGAATGTGTCAGCGTGACGAATTCGAGATCGAAGGGACCAAGTTTGAGCCGCCCCCCGAGTTCGAGAACCCTCATGTCCAGATTGACGCCGCGCTCCTCAAGCTTGCTCTCCACAAGCTTGGCTGTGAACGCGGTCGCATAAACCGGGCAGCCAAGATCCGGCGCGAGCAGGCCTACGGCGCCGATATGATCCTCATGTCCGTGCGTGAGGATGAGACCCAGAAGGTTTTCCTTCTCTTCAAGGATGAATGTCGGGTCGGCGCAGATGAGATCGATTCCCGGCGTCGACAGATCGCCGAAAATGACGCCGCAATCGATCATGATCCATTTGCGCTGATGCGGCGGACCGAACCCGTAAAGGTTCATGTTCATGCCGATTTCGCCGGAGCCGCCGAGAGGCAGGAAGACAAGTTCGTCCTTCGCCATCAGCCTTTCGCTTTCACGCGCCGGTGGATTTCAAACAGGCCGCGAATGGTGAGATCGGCGTCGAATATGTCGATGCTGTCCGTCGCGCCTTGGAAAAGTGAAGCGATTCCGCCGGTGGCGACGACTTTGAGCGGCTCGGGATATTCGTCTTTAATGCGGCGGACGAGGCCTTCGATAAGGCTGATATAGCCCCAGAAAACGCCTGACTGCATGGCGCCGACCGTATCCCTGCCGATAACGCTGGCGGGGCGTTCTATGGCGACGCGCGGAAGCTGGGCGGCGGCGTCATGCAGCGCCTGCATTGAAAGGTTGATGCCGGGCGAAATGATCCCGCCTTCAAAACCGCCGTCTCTTCCCACCAGATCGAAATTCGTCGCCGTGCCGCTGTCAACGACAACGAGCGGGCCGCCATAGGCGACATGGGCGCCGACGGCATTGACGAGCCGGTCGGCGCCGGCTTCGGACGGCTTCGGTATGCGAACATCAACGCCCGGGATGGACGCTGCGGTCACCACGAACGGCTCGCAGTTGAAATAGCGCCGCGACAGGTTCCGAAAGTGGAACAGCGATTGGGGCACGACGTTCGAAATGACGCAGTCGGTTATGTCTTCGAGGCTGTAGCCGCTCATGCCCATGATCTGGGATAGCCAGGCCGCATATTCATCCGCCGTTCTTGTCGACGAAGTCGACGTGCGCCATTGGGCGAGCGGCTTGTCGTCATCGTAAAGCGCAATAACCGAATTCGTATTGCCGACGTCTATGGCGATCAGCATTTGGTGTTCTCCAGTCGCGCCGTCACGCGGAAGGCGGCAGCACCGCGCCCGCCGCGATCGTCCGGCGTCCATCGTCGCATTCTAGTATGAGCGCGCCTGAAAGATCGAGATCGACGAATACGCCCTCGATCACGCCAGTCGGGGCGTTCACGCGTATCGTTCGCCCAAGCCCTGCCGCCTTTTGAAGCCATTGCTCGCGGATTGCGGCGAACCCCTCGTCTCGCCAGATACGCACCCACGCGGCCAGGCACGTATCGAGCGTCTCAACGACGGCGAGCGGGTCCGGAACAGCTCCCGACGACAAATCGAGCAGTCGCGCCACCGGGTAATCAAGACCG
>JAGRED010000283.1 GCA_020446725.1 Parvularculaceae bacterium
CCTGCAATCCGTATGCGTTCGATGCGGCGTCCGCCCGCGCCCTATTCGATCGGCGCGTTCTTGAATCGAACGCCGGCGACCGCATCCCGGCATGGTCGGAAGAAACGCTGCTCGGCGATCCGCTCGTGCGCCGATATGACGGCCGGGCGGTCTGCGACCGTATTGCGGCTGTCTTCCCCGAAGCGCGCATCCTGATCTGCATTCGCGAACAAAAGGCGATGGCGGTTTCGATGTACCGGGAACATGTGAAGCAAGGCGCGTCGCATAGTTTCCAAATGTTCATCGGCGCCGGCGATGAAGCGCGATCGTTCACGCCGATTTTGAGGCCTGACTTTCTCGAATATCATCATGCGATTTCCTATTATCAGGCGGCGTTCGGGACGGAAAACGTCCTTGTTCTTCCGCAGGAAATGCTGGCGCGCGACCGTAAGGCGTTCCTGGCGCGGCTTACGGAATTCTGCGGTGCGTCTCATTTCGACCCGGACGAACCGGTTCGCGCGAATATCGGGGCGGCGGGGGCGAGCCTCGCCCTGAAGCGGATGCTGAACCGCCTTGTTGTGCGAGACCCGCTGAGAAGCCGGCAGAAGGCCGGCTTTCGCGCCGTCAGCCGTATCGCCGGGCTCGCTGACAGGATTGCGCCGGCCGGCCTCAACCGGCGAATAGAGCAAAGGTGGAAAGATCTGGCGGGCGCCCGTTATGCGGGCCTATACGGCGCCAGCAACCGGCGGACGGCGGAACTCATCGGCGTTGATCTCGCCGCTTACGGCTATGACGTCCGTTAGACTCGATCCGCCCGGCCGCCCTCGCTATGGTCGCAGACAGATTCATCGCGGTTTTTTCGCAGGAGACGAAAATGCGCAACGTCATCATCGCCGCATTCGCTGTTTCACTGGCCGCTTGCGGCCGCCAGGACGTCAAGACCGAGGTCGCGCCGACGCCTGAGGTTGCGGCGCCCGAAGCGGCCGCGCCGATTGCGGCCGACCGGGATCGTCTGGAAGCGATGCGGTCGCAATTTGCGATCGTCGACATGACGCCGGACGTGTCATTTCTGAAAACGGAGGATGCCCGCGTCGTCAACCTGCTGAACGAGGCCGGAACGCTGATGAGCGAGATTTATCTGCGCCAGATCAGCGAAGACAATCCGGTCGTGCGGGCGGAGATCGAAGCCGGCGATCATCCGGACAAGGAGCTGCTCCTCGATCTTTTCGATCTGCATTTCGGGCCGTGGGACACGCTCGATCATGACCGGCCATTTTACGGCGCGAAGGAAAAACCCGCCGGCGCGGCTTTTTATCCCGCGGACATGACGAAAGAGGAATTTGAAGCGCATATCGCCGCGCATCCGGACGACAGCGAAGCGTTCACGAGCGGCTATACGGTGATCCGGCGCAATGACGACGGCGGCCTCATCGCGATCCCCTATTCAGAGTATTACAAGGAACAGCTTGAGCCGGCGGCGAACCTTCTGCGCCAGGCGGCGGCGATTACGACGAACCCGTCGCTGAAGAAATTCCTGTCTTTGCGGGCGGACGCTTTTCTTTCCGACGATTACTTCGAATCGGAAATGGCTTGGATGGACCTTGAAGGGCCGATCGAAGTCGCGATCGGGCCTTATGAGGTCTATACGGACGGCCTTTTCGGTTACAAAACCGCGTTTGAGGCGTTCGTCACGGTCAAGGATCCGGAGGAAAGCGCCGCGCTCGACAAATACAAGAATTACCTGCGCGACATGGAAGGCAACCTTCCGGTGCCGCCGGAATACAAGAATTTCCGCCGCGGCTTTGAATCGCCGATCGCCGTCGTCGCGCAGGTGCATGGCGGCGGCGACAATGTTCCGGGCGTCCAGACAATCGCGTTCAACCTGCCGAATGATGAGCGGGTGCGCGAAGCCAAGGGCGCCAAGAAAGTGCTTTTGAACAATGTCATGGGCGCGAAGTTCGACAGAATTCTTCAGCCGATGGCCGAGCATGTTCTTGTCGAGGAGCAGGCGGCGATGCTGCTGCAGCGATATATGGGGGCGGAGACGCTGTTCCATGAGCTGTCGCACAGCCTTGGGCCGGGAACGATTGAAAAGAACGGCGTTGAAACGACGGTCAATGCAGAACTGAAAGAGCTCTATTCGGCGACGGAAGAGGGCAAGGCCGACGTTATGGGCGCCTATAACATTCTCTATATGATGGAGAAGGACGAGCTTCCGATCGCTGAGAAGAATAATTTTCTCGCAACCTATTTTGTCGGTCTCTTCCGCGCGATGCGTTTTGGAATCAATGAAGCTCATGGGCGCGGCGCGGCGTTCCAATACGCCTTTTTCAAGGAGCAGGGCGCTTTTTCAGTTGACGAAGAAACCGGCAAATTCGAGCTCGATTTCGCCAAGCTCGAAGCGGCGATTTCCGCCCTGACCGCTGAGATCGTATTTGTTCAGGGCGACGGCGATTACGATCGCGCGAATGCGTTTCTCAACAAATATGCGGTGCTTGATGAGCCCGCACAGCGCGTGATCGCCTCTTTGACGGATATTCCGGTCGATATTCAGCCGGTCTACAAAGCGCGCATCTGAAACGTAAAGCGCCGCGCCTATTTGCCGGCCGCGGCGC
>JAGRED010000284.1 GCA_020446725.1 Parvularculaceae bacterium
AATCTCATCGACCTCGCTCAGGTCGACGGCAAGGTGAAGGCGTCTTCGCTGAAACGCGTCGCCGAGGTCGTCAAATCCCATTCCGATGAATCGGCCGGCATTCTTAAAAGCTGGATCAGGCAGGCGTCATGACCGCGCGCACCATTCTTTCCGCGGACGATCTGACCGGCGCCGAGCGCGCCGCGGTCGTCATGCTCGCCCTCGGCGAGGAAGCGTCGAAGTCGCTCTGGGCGGCGTTCGACGAAGACGAATTGCGCGATGTCAGCCTGGCGATTTCCAAACTCGGATCGGTGTCGTCGGAAGTAGTTGAAAGCCTGCTCTATGATTTCGTGACGAACCTTTCCTCAACCGGCGCCATTTCAGGCTCGGCTGCGTCGGCGCAGCGTTTCCTTCGCAATGTGCTGCCGGCTGAAAAGGCGGAATCGATCCTTGAGGACATCAAGGGCCCCGCCGGCAAGACAATGTGGGACAAGCTCGCCAATGTGAATGAGCGGGTTCTTTCGGGCTATCTGCGCAACGAACACCCGCAGACGGTCGCCGTAATCCTGTCGCGCATCAAGCCCGATCACGCCGCCAAAGTGATCTCGGCCTTGCCACCCCTCTTCGCCGAAGAGGTGATCGCGCGCATGCTCAGCCTCGGCCCGGTCCAGAAGGAAGTGCTCGAACAGATCGAGCTGACGCTTCGAACCGAGTTCATGGCGGCGCTGACCCGCGGCCATGATCGCGACCCCTATGACGCCGTCGCCGACATCTTCAATAATTTCGATCGCTCGACGGAACGGCGCTTTATGGAAGCGCTAGAAATGAAGAACCCGTCGGCGGCGGAACGCATCCGCTCACTGATGTTCGTCTTCGACGATCTCATCCGCCTCGACGCGCAGGACATGCAGACCCTGCTGCGCTTCATTGATAAATCCGACCTCGCCATTGCGCTGAAAGGTGCTGAAGACGCGATTGCGACGCATTTCTTCGCCAACATGTCGGAGCGCGCATCCAGCATTCTCCGGGACGACATTGAGATCATGGGGCCGGTCCGCCTCAAGGAAGTCGATCAGGCGCAACACAAGATCGTCGATACGGCGAAGCGTCTCGCCGACGAAGGATCGATTTTCCTTTCCCGGAGCGATGACGAGGAGCTCGTTTATTAATGGCGCGGCCCCGTCCCTTCGACTTCGTTTCTTTCGACAAGACCGCTGCGGCCGAAGAGCCCCGCGCCTTCAGCGCCGGCGATCTTGAAGCCGCGCGCGCGGAAGGCCTCGCCGAAGGCCGTCGCCTCGCCATGGAATCAATCGCCGCCGATGACGCGGCGGCGCTCAATCGAATTGGCGATCTCCTGTCCGCATCGCTTGAAAACATTGACGCGGACATGGAGAAAACGCGCGACGACATTCTCACGCTCGCACGCGTCTTTGTTGAAGAATTCTGCAAGGCGATCGCGCTTGAACGCGAGATCGAAGCCGCTGACAGCCTGTTGCGCCAATTGACGGAAAACTCCGAAGACCGCCGCACGGCGAGGCTCTTTCTTCCCGAAAGGCGGATCGACCGGATCGAGCAAAGCCTTGCCGCGCTCCTTTCCGACCGCCGGATCGGCGATTTTGTCATGATTGAATCCGACCCGCATCTGAAACCAGGCGAATGCCGACTTGAATGGCGGGGCGGCGAAATCCGCCGCACGCACGCCGAAATCGAAGCCGCCGTCGCCGGCATTTTTGATCATCAAACCGCTGAGAAAATGGAGCAGCGATCATGAGCGCTCTTGAAAAAGCCAAGGAGCCGGCGATGTTGCCGGAACTGAACGCCGAAGGAGATCAGCCCCGGCGCCCGATGCTGGAAAGCGTCTACGACGTTCCGGTCAAAGTGACGGCGGTTCTCGGCAAGACCCGCATGAACGTCGCCGACCTCATGGACCTCAACGCCGGCGCGGTCATCGAACTTGACCGGCGGGTCGGCGAACCGATCGATCTTTACGTCAATGACAAACTCATCGCGCGCGGCGAACTCGTCCTCGTTGACGGCGTTCTCGGCGTCACGATGACGGAAGTCGTCAAGGAAGCGGACGCGTAAGCTCATGAGATTGCTTATTGTCGGCGGCCTTTCCGGCCAATTGTCAGCAGCGGCGAAGATCGCGATGGATCGCGGCGCACGCGTCGCCTGTTCTCCCGATGTCGAGGCCGCCCTCACCGCGCTGCGCAAGGGACAGGGCGCAGACGTCCTGATGGTCGACGTCCGCCAGGACATCGCGCGCCTTATCAACGCGCTCGACGATGAACGCATCGCCGTTCCGGTCGTCGCCTGCGGCGTCAAGACGGACGCTGACGCCGCCGTGTCGGCGATCCGCGCCGGCGCGAAGGAATTCATTCCCCTGCCGCCCGACGCGCAATTGATCGCTGCCGTGCTTGAAGCGGTCGCGGAGGAATCGAGCGATCTCATCGCCGCCGATCCGTCGATGAAAAAGGTCATCGCGCTCGCCGACCAGGTCGCCGCATCCGAAGCGTCGATCCTGATCACCGGCGAATCCGGCGTCGGCAAGGAAGTCATCGCGAAATACCTTCATTCAAAGTCGCGCCGCGCCGACAAGCCGCTCATTTCGATCAACTGCGCGGCCATCCCCGAGAACCTTCTTGAATCGGAACTCTTCGGCCATGAGAAAGGCGCCTTCACCGGCGCCGTCGCGCGCCGGATCGGCAAGTTCGAGGAAGCGGACGGCGGCACGATCCTACTCGATGAAAGCTCGGAAATGGATGTCCGCCTTCATGCGAAGCTGCTGCGTGTTCTTCAGGAGCGCGTCGTCGACCGCGTCGGCGGATCGAAGCCGGTAAAGATCAATATCCGCGTCATTGCAACATCGAACCGCAATCTCGCCGATGAAGTGAAGAAAGGCGCCTTCCGAGAAGACCTTCTATTCCGCCTCAACGTCGTCAACCTGAACGTGCCGCCGCTGCGCGAACGTCCGGCCGACGTCGTCGCTCTCGCCGATCATTTTGCGAAGAAATACGCAAGCCTCAACGGCGTTCCCGAACGAGCGCTGTCGGAAGCGGCCCGCATCGCCGTCGCCGACGCCAAATGGCCGGGCAACGTGCGCGAGCTCGAAAATGCGATGCATCGCGCGGTCCTTCTCTCCGCCGGCGACAGGATCGAGAAAGAGGCGATTCGTCTCCCTGACGGATCCGCGCTGGCGCCGAAAACCGCCGACGTCGCCGATCCCGCAACCGGCGAAACGCTCGTCGGCCGGACGGTCGCGGAAGTCGAACAGGCGCTGATCCTGAAAACGCTCGATCACTGCCTCGGCAATCGCACCCATGCGGCGACGATCCTCGGCATTTCGATCCGCACGCTGCGCAACAAGCTGAAGCAATATACGGAAGAAGGCGTCGCCGTGCCGCCGCCCGCCGCCGAACGCGCGAGCGCCTGATCCATGGCCGAAACCGCCGCCAGACCGTCCGACTGGTTCACGCCGGAAAAGTTGAAGACGCTCGCCCGCAGCGACGTCGTCTTTTCGGCGGCGATCATGTCGATGCTGGCGCTTCTCGTTCTGCCGGTGCCGCGCTTCCTGCTCGATCTCCTCCTCGCGCTGTCGATCACGCTTTCGGTGACCGTGCTGATGACGGCGCTCTTCACCCGCAAGGCGCTCGAATTCTCGACCTTCCCGGCGATCCTGCTTCTTTCAACCCTCTTCCGCCTCGGCCTCAACGTCGCCTCGACGCGGCTCATTCTGGCTGACGGACACGAAGGGACGGATGCGGCCGGCCGCGTCATCGAGGCGTTCGGCGGCTTCGTGATGCAGGGGAATTTCGTCATCGGCATGATCGTGTTCGCGATCCTCGTCATCGTGAACTTCGTCGTCATCACCCGCGGTTCCGGGCGCATTGCGGAAGTCGCGGCGCGCTTTTCCCTCGATGCGATGCCGGGCAAGCAGATGGCGATCGACGCCGATCTCTCCTCGGGCCTAATCAACGAAACGGAAGCGCGCGCGCGTCGCAAACAGCTTGAGGACGAATCGAATTTCTACGGCGCGATGGACGGCGCGTCGAAATATGTGCGCGGCGATGCGATCGCCGGTCTCCTCATCACGCTCGTCAACGTCCTCGGCGGTATTTTCATCGGCGTTCTTCAGAACGGCCTGACACTCGCCGAGGCGAGCCAGTCTTACACGCTGCTGACGGTCGGCGACGGCCTCGTCAGCCAGATCCCCGCGCTCATCATCTCGGTCGCCGCGGGTTTGCTCGTTTCTAAGGCGGGCGTTGAAGGCTCCGCCGACAAGGCGCTCGGCGCGCAATTTTCTGAATATCCAAAAGCGCTCGCCATCGTTTCGGCCGTTCTTGTCGCTTTCGCCGTGCTGCCCGGCATGCCGTTCGTTCCGTTCATAATCCTCGCCATTCTCGTCGGTGTCGTCGCGCTCGCCGTCACGCGGCGAAAAAAAGAAAAAGCGGCCGAGGAAGCGCGCACGGCGCAATCCTCCGTCCGGCGCAAAAGCGAGGACGATCCCGCCGCCATGCTCGCCATGGACGACATCCGCATCGAAGTCGGATACGGCCTCCTTCCGCTCATCGCAGACGGCGCCGGCCCGAAGCTGACCGACCAGATCAAGGCGCTGCGACGCGCTATCGCACAGGATATCGGCTTCATCGCGCCGCCGGTGCGCATACTCGACAACATGCAGCTTGGCGCCAATGACTACGTCATCCGCATCAAGGAGCAGGAAGCCGGGCGCGGTTCAGTGCGTCCGGGGCAATTCCTCATCATGGACCCGAACGGAAAACGCCTCGACTTCATCGGCGAGCCGACCAAGGAACCCGCTTTCGGGCTTGACGCGATGTGGGTCGATGAAGACCAGCGGCAGACGGCGGCGCTGCGCGGCCTCACCGTTGTCGACGCCGCGACGGTGCTGACGACGCATCTGACGGAGATCATCCGCGCTGAAGCGCCGATGCTTCTTTCCTATGCAGAGACGAAAAAGCTGCTCGACGCGCTACCCGACAAACATCGCCAGCTCGTATCCGATCTCATCCCGAGCATCGTGACGATCACGACCGTGCAGCGTGTTCTGCAGACGCTGATCGCCGAGCGCATTTCAATTCGCGACCTGCCGGCCATTCTAGAAGCGATCGCGGAGGCGGCGCCCGCCTCTTCGAATCCGCAGCATCTTGCCGAGCATGTTCGCGCGCGCCTCGCCCGACAGATCTGCGGAACGCTGAAAGGCGCGGACGGCGCAGCGCCGATCGTGATGCTGTCGCCGGAATGGGAACGAACCTTTGCAGAAAACCTGATCGGCGCCGGCGATGATCGCCATCTCGCCATGGCGCCGAGCAAAATCCAGGAATTCGTCGCGGCGGTTCTTCGCAAGCTTGAAGAGGCGGCGGCGTCCGGCCATGCGGCCGCCCTTGTCACCAGCGCCGGCGCGCGGCCCTTTGTGCGCTCCGTCATCGAGCGCGTGCGCCCCCAGACGATGGTACTCTCGCAGAACGAGATTCATCCCCAGATCAAGCTGCGCAATCTCGGGGTTGTCTGACCCCGTGGTTCGTTAACCCCCGCGGGAAACGCGCACTTCCCCGAAACGGCCTTGCACGCGCCCGGCCGGCGAACAATACTGGCCAGACGATCGGAGTTGCGTTCCCATCATGATGAAATTCATCGCCTCGAATGTCGACGCCGCCAAAGCCAAGGCGAAACGCGCGCTCGGCGATAATGTCTCGATCATTTCGGTCCGAAATCTTCCCTCCGGCGACGTCGAGGTTTCGGCCTCGGACGGACCGGCGCCGGCGGTTCCGCCCCAGCCGGTTGATCCGAAATTCGGCGATCACACGCGTCAGGTGTTCGCCGATGCGACGACGCGCGGCGATGCGCGCTCGACGGGCGCGCGGCTCAACGAACCGCTTGAGCAACGATTTTCAGAAGACGCGCTGGCGCGCCTGTCGACGGAGCTTTCAGGCCGCCCGCAAAGGAGCGGCGGGATCGACATGTCGGACCGCGCCGCCGCTGTCATGGCCGACGCGCTGCGCCCGCATTCAATGTCCGACGAGCTGATTGCGTCGATCGTTGAAGGCGCGCGGCACGCGAAAGTCGATGACGATCTTCATCGCCTTGAAACGGGGCTCGCCGAGACGTTTGATTTCGCGCCGATCCATTTCTCGCCGATGACGCCCGTGATGCTCGTCGGTCCGACCGGCGCCGGCAAGACGTCCTGCTGCGCCAAGCTCGCCGCGACGGCCCTCAATATTGGTTCGACAGCCTTCATCATGTCGGCCGATGTCGGCCGCGCCGGCGCAATCGATCAGATCAAGGCCTATGGCGACGCGCTTGGCGCCGACTATTACATCACTGAAACGCCGCATGACGTCGCCGCCGCCTTGCGCTCCAAGCGTCCGACCGGCGCCGTCATCCTCGATACGCCCGGGATCAGCCCCTATGATGTCGGCGATTTCGCCGCGCTGAAATCCTTCCGCGAAGCGACGAACGGCGAGGCCGTTCTGGTGCTGCCCGCAAGCGGCGATCCGGAAGAGTTCAAGGATTGGGCGCTCGCCTTTCGCGATTTCGGGGCGCGGCGCATCATCATCACAAAATTCGACGCCACCCGTCGCACGGGCGCGGCGCTCGGCGCGGCCTACGCCGGCGAATTCGCCCTCGCGCATTTTTCGCAAACGCCCTTCATCTCAGAAGGCCTGCTTGACGCAACGCCGGAATTTCTGGCGCGGCGCATCCTCGCCGGCCATGCAATGCGGTTGAATTGACGCCGAACTGCGGCGAAGTCGCGGCATCATTAACGATTGATTGAGCATGTCCGCAAAACGCCAGCCTGCGGTGAAGCGAGCGCTTAAGCCCGACCCTCGATAATGCGCTGGACGTTCATCGGGGAAAGTCATGCGCGCACTTGTTTTCTTGTTTTCTCTTCTCGCCCTCGCCGGATGTGCGAGCGGCATGTCGAAGGAAGAGTGCCTCTACGCCGATTGGCGTGCGATCGGGTATGAAGACGGCGCGGCTGGACGCAGCGCGACGGCGGTTTCATCGCGGCGCGTCGCCTGCGCCGAGAAGGCCAAAGTGACGCCTGACATGGAGGCCTATCTCGCCGGACGCGATGCGGGGCTCGACCAGTTCTGCCGTCCCGCCAACGGATTTGATCTCGGTTCGCGCGGCGGGCGTTATTTCGGCGCCTGTCAGGGACGCGATGAACGCGCTTTCGTCAGCGCCTATGAAAAAGGGCTTACCCTGCATGGGTTGGTCTCGAATTATGAATCCGCGTCCCGCGCGCTCGCGAATGCGCATGCCGATCTCGACAACATCGAGCACCAGATCACGCATACGCAAGCCGCGATCGTCAATCCCGCGACGCCCAACCCCGCGCGCATCGATCATCTCGCCGAAATGAAGACGCTCTATGATCGCCGCGACAAGGTGCGCGACGCCATTCCGGCACTGGTGCGCGATGTTGATATCGCTGAGGCGGAACTTGAAGACTATCGGCGCGACATGGCGGGTCATGAATTCGCCGGCGCCGTCCGCGCGACAAGCGCGAGCTATTAGCGCCGCATCTCGTGACGACGTTCAGCTTCAAAAGGCATTGAGATCGCGCTTGCTGCGCGCAATGGGATCGAGGATCACCCCATCCTTTCGATGCGACCGGGCGTAGGCGACAATATCGGCCGTTCCGCCGAGCCCGCGCGACGGCCCGCCGTCCCATACGAAGATCATGAAATCGCTGGCGTCGACGACCGCTTTGCCGGCAGCGAGATACGCATCATCCGGCGTTGCGCCGTGAACGGCCCGAACGTCGGATGCGGCGGCGAGAAAATCAGTTCCGCCTTTGACCGACGATTGTCCGTTTCCGGCGGGAAAAGTCGGCGCCATTACGATGAGATCACAGCCGCGCTCAAGAACGGCGTCGGCGAAAACCCGGTCCGCGCCGGGCGCAAGGCAGGATATGCCGGATGTGACGTCTGCGCCGGCGATGATGTCGTCGATCGCGCCGCGCACCCAAGCCCAGTCGGCGCCGTCGCGCGAGCGATGCCCGGAAACCCCGATCTTCATTATCGGCGCCCGCAATATTGACGGTGAAAAATCGATCGCGGATGCAAGCGACGAGAACGCAAAAACAAAAGACCACCCCCATTGCGCCGCACGAAACAGGCGAGAATAATAAAAGCGCTCATCGCGCGCGCTATCATGCGCGACATCAATCGTAATTCGTTATTTCACCGCTATTCGTCGTCCCGATCGAGACGTTCAAGAAAACGCGCCGCAGCGCCGCGGCCGCCGATCCCGAAAGCGAGCGCAGACGCGAGCGCCGCCGCGCCGAGGATCAGCACGAAGCCGGCATAGATGATGTCTTCGCCAAGCCCCATCTCGCGAATGCCGATCGCCGTCACCAGCACCATGATGCCCCATTGAACGACGGTGGCGACAAGTTCCGAGCGCGCATCGCCGGCGCGGCGCAGCGTATTGGCGACGAACCGGCTGATCGGAATGCCCGCGAATATGACGATCGATCCAAGGAGAATCTGCCCGCCGACCGACAGGATCTGGCTGAGCGCCGTCGAAACAGGTTCAATGTTCAATTGCTGCGCAGCCGTGATGGCGCCGACGATCAACATCGCCGCCATCGCTATATTGGCGACGACGACGGTCGGCGTGATACCCGCCTTCGGCGCGGCTGCAGGTTCGTCGATATCGCGCTGATCGATGACGATGCCGAGGTGGCGCCAGAAATTGTCAAACCCGACGCCCGTGAGGACCGAGATCAGCAAAGAGCGCACGGCCCGCGCAAAGAGCGTGAAAACGAATAGGATGAGCGCTGCGGCGATGATGCTCGGAATGGCGTTCAGCATCGTCTGCAGCATGACGGTCAACGGCTTTGAAATCGATTCAATGGCGAGCGCTTCAAGGCCGACGATGAAGATCGGGATGAGGATCAGCACATAGACGATCAAACCCGCGGCGCGCGCAATCTCGGTTCCCTTGATGAGATCGCCGATTTCCGCCCGCTGCGCCGCATGATCGATCGGCGCGGCCGAAAGCAGGCTTGTGACGGCGCGGCGCGCAACGGTCGCGATGACGAAACCGATGCCGATGATCGCCGCCGCGCCGGCGATATGCGGCAGATACTCCATCACCGTCGTCAGCATGGAATTGAGCGGCGCGAGCGTTTCCGACAGACCGAGCGTCGTGAGGATCGGCGCGAGAAAGAGCAGAAGGATGAACCAGAAAACCGCAGCGCCAAGCGATTTTCCAAGCGAGGGGCTGCCCGGCGCAATCGCCTCGCGATTGGCCGCCTGGCCGATCTTTGATTTGTCGACGCGCTTCCTCACGAATTCAGAGAGAACGCGCGCAAGGATAAGCCCGAGAACGGCGAGGCCGACCGCGCCAAGCACATTCGGCAGGAACGCCGCAAATTGTTCCAGCGAGCGTTCTATCTCCGCGCGGATTTGATCCATTCTTCCGTCCTCTTCGCGTGCACGACCGATACCCTAGCGCGAGTCGCCGGCCGATCCCGCCAGCGGGGATAGCAGGACCCGCCGCCCGCGGGCCAGCGGAAAATCGGCTTTCGCCCTATACGGGCGCCCGGTGATGGACGCCGCCGAGCATGGGGCGCGGAACACGGGTCGTTTTCGGGAAGCTGAGCGGCATTTTCCGCAGGGATCTGACGGCGAGATAGGCGAAACACTCCGCCTCAAGAGCGTCGCCGTTCCAACCGATCGCTTCGGCCGTGTGGATCGGCGCATCGAGCGCCTTCCCGATTGCGTCGATCATTGCGGGATTGCGGCGACCGCCGCCGACAATGATCCAGTCGCGCGGCTCCTGCGGCAAATGCGGAACGGACGCCCTGATGCAGGTGGCGGTAAACGCTGTGAGCGTCGCGGCGCCGTCTTCGACTGACAGGCCCAGAACGGGATCAATCTTGAAATCATAGCGATCGAGCGATTTCGGCGGCTTGCGCCGAATGAACGGATTGAGAAGCATCATCCTGAGGATGTCCGAATGCACCTTGCCGGCGCGCGCCGCAGCGCCGTCTTTATCCATCGCCTCGCCGCGCCGAAGGTCCATCCATTGATCGACAAGGCCGTTTCCCGGACCGCAATCGAAAGCGATGAGATCGAGAACGCCGCCGCCAAGCGGCGCATAGGTGATATTGGCGACGCCGCCGAGATTGATGATGCCGACAGCGCCGTCAGGCTCAAGCGCGCGAATGAGCGCTGCGTGATAGAGCGGCGAAAACGGCGCCCCCTCGCCGCCTTCGGCGACATCGGCGGCGCGGAAGTCTGAAACGACGTCGATTTTCGTCGCTTCCGCAACCGTCTTGCCATCGCCGATCTGCCAGGTGCGGCCCGCTGTTTCCTCCTGCCGCTTCGGCCGGTGCAGGATCGTCTGGCCGTGAAAGCCGATGACATCGACCGCGGTGCGCTTGACGCCAGTCTGTTCAAGAAACTCCTCTATAGCGATGACATGCGCCTCGGTGATTTCACCGGACGCTTTCCCGATATCAGCGGCGCCGTCGCGGCCTTCGATGGCGGCCTTTATCGCGCGGCGGATGAAGACTTTCAGATCGCGATTATAGGGAACGAAATGCGTCGGGCCATGCTCGATGACGTCTTCGCCATCCGTCTTCAGCAAGGCGATATCGACGCCGTCAAGCGAAGTTCCGCTCATAAGGCCGATCGCCGTCAGTATCGTCATGGTTCGTCATCCGCGCCGTCGCCCGGCGCAAAATGGCGCGGTTCGGCGCGTCGTCAAAGAAGCGGCGATCAGCGAAGATGGCGAAGGCCCGGGCGCAGCTTGTCGAAATTCTGCGGCGGCAGAAATCCCGGCTGGTCGTTTCCGTCGTCATCCCAGGCGGGAAGTCCGGAAGCGGTCATCTGCGCGGAATAGGATTCCTCGCGCGCAAGATCGCCAATGTCGCGCGCGTCGCTCGGCAGGAAGGCGCGCGAAACGACCGCCGGCTCTGCAGGTCGCGTTTCCGGTATGGCCGCCTGCTCGGGCGCCGGCTCAGGCGATTCGGTCATGCTCATTGAACTCATTTCTTCTGCGACAGGCTCAGGCGGCGGACGACGAATCGCACGACCGAGATTGAAGCCCGTTAGGTAGGCGGCGAGCCACGGCGCAAATCGCGCGGCGAGATCGAACAGGCGATCGTCGAGCTTGCGCACCTGATCGTCGATATTGAGCCCGAGGAAATAGTCCGTCGCCATCGCGACCGTGAAGAGAACGATCAGCAGGTGAACGTAGGTGAACTGGATCGCGCGCGCGAAGAGCTTGCCGACATATCCCGTCGCGCCGCCGCGATGCGGCGCCTGATAACGCCAGCGCCCGATCATGAAGCCGGCGAGCGGCATCAGAAGAAGATAGGCGACCATCATCGCCGGCACGCGCGCGCCGAAGAGATCAGTCAGCCGATAATACGGATCATCTCGGACGATCACCGCCCACAGCGCCGTGACACCCGCAAAGACGAGCGCGCTCGTCAAATAGCCATGCGCGCCGTCCGGCCCGCGCGAGGAGCCGCCACCCTTGCCCATACCCACTTATCCCCAACTCAATCGGCGGGGATGCTAGCGCGACTTTTCCACAGATACAAAGGCACCCCGTCCGTTTCCGGAGGGGCGCCGATTTAGCCCGTCAGAGCAAAGCGTTAGCCGGAGACCTTGAGGTTCGCCGCAGACGTCTTGCCGCGGTCCGACGAGAGGTCGTAGGAAATTTTCTGACCTTCATTGAGGCCGGTCAGCCCGGATTTCTGGACTGCGGTAACATGGACGAAAACGTCCTTGCCGCCGTCATCCGGCTGGATGAAGCCATAGCCTTTGGTCGCGTTGAACCATTTCACGGTGCCTGTCGCCATTCTGATCTCCTGATCTATTGGCCCGAACTGGCGATCCGGGCCGGCGGTCTGGTTGACGCATGCCGAAGGCCTGCGCCGGTTAAAGGACCTTCTAGTTCGGGAGGCATTCAGAAAAGGCTAGGCCGGGACGAATTGCTGGTGGAAGGCAAAGTCCAGGTTAGGCTAGGCGTTGTCGAATTCGGCCCAAAATAGTCTGGTCACGCCCATGAAATTAAGATCGCTTATCAGGCTGCGCAAGGAGATTGTCGCGAGCCAGTTGAAATCCGGCGAGGCCGCGCGATGCGCCTGACCCTCTTCGGCGCCGGCCGCGTCGGCGGCAGCATGGCGCACTATGCGCGCGCCCTCGGTTGCGAAGTTTCCGTCGTCACGCGGAAAATGGCGGAAGATGACAGGCCCGCCGCCGCGCGCCTCATCATTAGCGCCGACATCGTTGCGGCTGCTATCCCGGACGACGGGCTCAACCGCTGGGTCGAAGAATGGCGCAAGGAAATCGGCGACCGTCACGCCATCCACTTTTCGGGCGCCCTCACCGTCGACGGCGCACAGAGCTATCACCCGCTGTATTCCTTTCCGAAAGAACCGCTCTCGCCGAGCGTCATGGGGCGGATAGCCATCGCCCGGGAAGAGGGCGCGCCGCCCTTTTCCGACATCCTGCCCGGCTCGACCAATCCGGAGTTCGTGGTCAAAGGCGCGGACCGTCCTTTTTACCATGCGCTTGCGGTGCTCTCGGGCAACTTCGCCGCGCATCTGTGGAATGAAACGGCGAGCGCTTTCGCGGACCGGTTCGACCTCGCGCCGGAAACCGTCATGACGAGCTACCTCGCCGGGGTTGTCGACCGGTTTCAGGAACGCCCGCTTGATTCCCTGACCGGTCCGGTCGCGCGTCGGGACCGGGCGAGCGTCGCCGCGAATCTCGACGCGCTCGCCGCCGAGCCCCGGCTGAAAGCCCTCTACGAAGCCTTCCTCGCGAGCGCCTGGCCGGACTGGACGACAACGCCGGAAAAAGGCGGCGCAAAGCCCCGAAAATAGCCATTTTGCGCGCTTGCCACCCCTTGGCCTTTCCTCTATAGAGCGCCGCTCATTCACGAACGACAGGCGCTGCGCCGTCCGAGGCGAATGAGGCGAAACCCGCCTCCCCCGGAACGCAGCCGATTGGAACAAGGGTCCCGTCATGGCCGAGACAGACATTTTTTATTGCGAAGTCCGCGAGCGGAACGGCACCGGCGGCGCCCGCGCAGCGCGTCGCGAAGGCTGGGTGCCGGGCGTCCTTTACGGCGGCGAGCAAGGTCCCGTTTCCATCCGCCTGAAGCAAAAAGAAGTCATGAAGGCGTTCACCGCCGGCCGCATGCAGTCGCACCTCGCGAAGATCGACGTGCCGGGTCAGGATTATCTTCAGCCCGTCATCGCGCGTCAGGTCCAGGTTGATCCGATCACCGATGCGCCGATCCATGTCGACATGATGCGCGTCAGCGAAAACACGCGCATCGACGTCGCAATCCACGTTCGCTTCCTGAACGAAGAAACATCACCGGGCATCAAGCGCGGCGGCGTTCTCAACGTCGTCCGTCACGAAATCGAAGTCTACGCTCCTGCGACCGCGATCCCGGAATATCTCGAAGCCGACTGCGACGGCCTCGATATCGGCGATGCGATCAAGATCTCGGCGATCAAGCTTCCCGAAGGCGTGACGCCCGTGATCAAGGATCGCGACTTCACGATCGCGACGATTGCCGCGCCGTCGGCGATGCGTTCGGAAGAATCGGAAGCCGGCGCGGAAGCAGCATCAGCCGATGTTCCTGCAACGGCCCAGAAGGCGCCGGAAGGCGACGACGGCAAGAAGGCCTGATTTCGGCCCGAAAGAACGCCTTCTCGCACGACGAAGGATTGAGGAGCCATGCTTTTGCTCGTGGGCCTCGGCAATCCGGGCGAGAAATACAGGAACCACCGACACAATGTCGGCTTCATGGCCGTCGATGCGATCGCCGACGAGCACGGCTTCGGCGCGGCGCGCAAGAAGTTCCAGGGCGATTTGCGCGAAGGCGAGATCAGCGGCGTGAAAGCCATCGTCCTGAAACCGCAGACCTATATGAACGACTCGGGTCTTTCGGTCGGCGCCGCGATGCGGTTCTTCAAGCTGTCGCCGGCCGATGTCGTCGTCTTCCACGATGAGCTCGATCTTGCCGCCGGCAAGATCAAGGTGAAGCTTGGCGGCGGCAATGCGGGCCATAACGGGCTGCGATCGATCGACGAGCACATCGGCAATGATTTTCGCCGCGTGCGCATCGGCATCGGTCATCCCGGCGACAAGTCGCGCGTGACGGGACACGTTCTCGGCGATTTCGCCAAGGCCGATCACGACTGGCTCGATCCGCTCATCGCCGCGCTCGCGAAATCGGCGCGTTTTCTCGCTGACGGAGACGCGCGCTATGCGACGGCGACGGCGCAGCTGCTCGTCCCGCCGAAAGAAAAGCGCGAGGCGAAACCTGACGACGCGCCGCGCGCCGCCACACCGGCGAGCGCGGATGACAAAAACGCGCCGGCGAATGCGATGACGGACGCGTTGCAACGATTGTTCAGAAAAAAAGACGGAACCGAGTAGATGGGTCTCTCCTGCGGCATTGTCGGCTTGCCTAATGTCGGTAAATCGACGCTCTTCAATGCGCTGACGCGAACGGCGGCGGCGCAGGCGGCGAACTATCCCTTTTGCACGATCGAGCCCAATGTCGGCGATGTCGCGGTGCCGGAACCGCGCCTTGAAAAGCTCGCCTCAATTACAAAATCGCAGCAGATCATCCCCGCCCGGATGCAATTCGTGGACATCGCCGGTCTCGTCAAAGGCGCGAGCCAGGGCGAAGGCCTCGGCAACCAGTTTCTCGCCAATATCCGCGAAACGGATGCGGTGATCTATGTCCTGCGGTGTTTCGATGATGACGACATCACGCATGTCGCGGGCAAGATCGATCCGCTCGCCGATTTCGAAACCGTCGAAACGGAATTGATGCTCGCCGATATGGAAAGCCTTGAGAAGCGTCGCAGCGCGCTCGAAAAAAAGGCCAAGAGCGGCGACAAAGAAGCGAAGGCCTCGCTCACGCTCGTCGACCGCGCGCTTGCGGAACTGAAGGACGGGCGCCCGGCCCGCTCGGTCAGCGTCGCGCCGGAAGAACAGAAAGCATGGAGAGGGTTGCAGCTCCTCACCCAGAAGCCGGTTCTGTTCGTCGCCAATGTCGACGAGGCGTCCGCGGCGACGGGCAACGCCTATTCGCAGCGCGTTGCGGAAGCCGCAAAAAAGGAAGACGCCGCCTTTGTCGCCATCTCCGCGCGGATCGAATCGGAAATCGCGCCGCTCGCCGATGACGAACAACAGGAATTCCTGCAGTCGATCGGCCTTGAAGAGCCGGGGCTCGATCGTCTCATTCGCGAAGCATTCCGCATTCTCGGCCTGCAAACCTACTTCACGGCCGGCCCGAAAGAAGCGCGGGCCTGGACCATTCCCGTCGGCGCGACGGCGCCGCAGGCGGCCGGCGTCATCCATACCGATTTCGAACGCGGGTTCATCCGCGCCGAGACGATCGGCTTTGACGATTATGTTCGGTGCAACGGCGAAGTCGGCGCCAAGGAAGCCGGAAAGATGCGTCTTGAGGGCAAGGAGTACGTCGTTCAGGACGGCGACGTGATGAATTTCCGCTTCAACGCCTGATTGTCACTCGTCGAGCGAATAGATGTCGGCGTGATAGGGTTGCTCCGCCGGCGACAGCAGCGCATCGCTCCAGCTCAGGATGCCCTGATACGGATCCCTCGCCTGCCCTGATCCGCCATTATATAGGATCGAACCCGTCTTCGCCGTCTGGCGCGATCCCTTGCGATATTGATCGAACGTTTCAGTCTCGACGACGAGCGACGGCCGCAAAAGTCCGTAATAGGACCAGTCGGCGCCGTCATGGTGAAAAAAGCCTTCAACCTTGTAGTCGGGACCGCCTTCGAACGATACGAGCATGACGCAATTATAGCCGGAAAATGTCCGCCAGATGCCATGGGCGGTCTGGACCGCGCGCGCATCGTCCGCCTCGCACCGCTCAAGCCGGACGTCTGCCGGGTATTGCCCGCCAAGCGCAGTCAAATCGCCGCCGTGGCGATCATCCGCAATGCCGCGCGCGACTGCGCGCGAGGCGTCTTCAGAGCTTGGCGGCAGGTAATAGACGGCGCCGATGAGAATGGTGAGCGTAAGAAGCGACATCCCCATAGCCTAACGCGGACGTCTTAACGCCTGTTTCCCCGAAGCTTAACTGTTCCCTA
>JAGRED010000285.1 GCA_020446725.1 Parvularculaceae bacterium
CCTTGGTAGGCCTTTACCCCACCAACTAGCTAATCTAACGCGGGCCGATCCTTCGGCGATAAATCTTTCACCCGGAGGTCGTATACGGTATTACACCCAGTTTCCCAGGGCTATTCCGTACCGAAGGGCACGTTCCCACGCGTTACTCACCCGTCTGCCGCTCCCCTTGCGGGGCGCTCGACTTGCATGTGTTAAGCCTGCCGCCAGCGTTCGTCCTGAGCCAGGATCAAACTCTCAAGTTGAGTTTGCGGATCCTATGTCGGGAGGGATAATCCCGACGCTCATCTCTACTGACGTCACAAAACCAAACTTCCCGAATGAACGGAAGTAATTGGTTTATTGAGTAAACGTCAGCGGATGATTGATCCTGAATGAGTCTTTCGACTCCGCCAGGACGCCACGCCGCCCACGTTTCTCTTCCTCGATATTCACTTGTCAAAGAGCCGCCGACAAAACCCCCGGGTTTACCCCGAAAATCAGCCGACAAAAAACCGACACTCCCGAGACCGCCCCTGGGCCCTCTTTCGAAGGCTTGCGGCGGCCGTCCCGGCCGCGTCGGTGGAGCGCGGATTTAGTCGCCCGAACTCCACCTGTCAACGCCATTTAAGAACTTTTTTTCATTTTCATGACTTCCCCAATTTCCACAGGAAAATCCGGGAGTTAGTCACGACAACGGCCGTCTGCGGGACAAACGCCCCGCCGAGGCAAGCTCTCAATCACGCTGAGGACGGCAAACCTAGGCGCAAGGCGTCGCCGGCGCAAGGGATTTTTCGCCGCATGATTGCATTAACGAAAGGTTAACGGCCGAAGCGCCCTCCCCCGCCTCGCCGCGACGTCCTGCAGCGCCCTCCGCCCCCCGCCTCAACGAGGCGGCGCGGGGGCGGCCGGAATTAATTCGTATGCTGTTCTATCGGCCAGCCGCGGCGTCGTCCGCATCACCTGAGCCGTATATTCAGTATACGAATTATGATGCGCTCAATATCGAAACTGCGCGCGCAACAGCACGCAAGACGATTTCAGAAAAGCCTTTAAAACAAGGCGAAACGCGGATCGCGGCGCACAAGTCCGGCGCACGCCTATGACGCGATATATTCCTTCAGCGCCGCAGCTTCCGTCTCGATCTCGTCGATCTTGCGTTTGACGACATCGCCGATCGAGACCATGCCGACAAGCATGTCGCCGGCGACGACCGGCACATGGCGGATGCGCTTCGATGTCATGACGCCCATCAGCTCATCGACGCTGGTTTCCGGCGTGCAGGTGATCGGATTGCGCGTCATGCAGTCGGAGACAGGACGGGAAAGCACGCCCGGGCCCTCGTGTTTCAGCCGCCTGACGACGTCGCGCTCGGAAAAAATGCCTGAGACCGCGCCGCCGCCGTCCTTGACGATGACCGCGCCGATATTCTTCTCGCCAAGCATGTCGACCGCATCCTTGACGGTCGTTGCGTCCGAAACGGCGAATACATCCGCGCCTTTGGACTGAAGGATGTGTTCTACCTTCACCGGAACCCTCCTTCTCTTCAGCGGAGGAAGTCTGCGCGTTTGGCGGGAAAAATCAATGGAAAATCAATTCGCTCCCGCGAACGGGCCGGCGCCGCGATTGTGCGGCGCATCGTTACTCGCCGCGCGGATCGAACAGCGGAAAGGCGATGAGCCCGAAGAGATAGCCGCCGACATGCGCCTGCCAGGCGATCTCCGCCTCGCCTGCGCCGACGCCCGGACCGAAGACGGCGATCGAGGCGTTCATCGCAATAACGACGGCCGACCAGGTGAGAACGCTTTTATCGGTGAGCGGCAGGACGCCTTTGGACGAGACGCGTTTTGTGAACGGCCGATGAAAGGCGAATCGCACGAGGCCGCCGAGGAGACCGGTGATGCCGCCGGATGCGCCGACCAGCAGCGTCGGATCCGCGAGGTGAAAAAGCGAGAAAAAGAAGCCGCCGAACGCCGCGCAGCAGACGAAAAAGAGCATGAACCGCACGGAGGAACCGAAACGGCGGGCGATCGGCGCGCCGAAAACGGTCAGCCAGAGCAGGTTGAAAAAAAGATGCGCGACAGTCGCGTGGATCAGGAAATGCGTGAACAGGGGCGCGATCGCGCCTGCCCAGCCGCCGGGCCCGCGCCCGCCAAGGAAAAGCCGCTGCGGCGAAAGGCCGAGCAAGGCGCTGATTTCCGCCTCAACGCCCCGCGGGGCGACGGCCATTGAGAAGAAAATAAGCGCAAGCAAAGCGGAAAGCGCGACAACCGGCATCGGCACGTCGCCAATGAGGCCGCGGCCCGGCGGCCCCGTCCGTTCAAATCGCTCGCCTGGCATCCGGTCTCAAAATCCCCTCGACGCATACGCCGGAATGCGCCGCCCGAAATGGCCGCCCCGCCCAATTCGGCTGCGCACCCGCCCATCTAGAGACAAGCCGAGCCCGGAAGCAAACCTTTGTTCACACTGAGCGTTTAGAATTTTTGGCGATCAAGATATTTTTAACCAAGAAGTCAGCGCGCATGGGAACCAGCACCGGCAAAACCCCGGGAAAGCCTCAATCAGGGGGCCGCGCCGAGCCGTCGGCGGACGAGCGTCGCCGCCACCGGCGCGTCGGCCTGACGCTGAAGGCGCGCGTCCTCAAGGCGGACGGGAATGAAGAAGCCTGCCTCGTGGTCAACATTTCGGCAGGCGGCGCGCTTCTGAAAGCCGTCAATCCCCCCCAGGCGGGCGAGAAAGTCGTCGTCTATATCGACACGGTCGGGCGCCATGAGGGGCTCGTCATCCGTTCGTCGAAACATCATTTCGCCGTCGACTACCGGAGCCGCCGCGCCAAGTCGAAACGCGCCGCCGACCAGATCACCTATGCGGTCAACAACCCGCATATGCGCCTTGAGCGCCGTCAGAACCCGCGCATCCGCACCGACGAGCCGACCGTCATGACGCTTGAAAACGGCGAAAGCTTCGCCTGCGAGATGCTCGACATTTCACTCACCGGCGCCTCGATCGCCATCGATCCCAAGCCTGAACTCGGCGTCATCGTTCATATCGGACGGACGCTCGCGAAAGTCGTTCGCCGGCACGAAAAGGGCGTCGGCGTCGTCTTCATCGGCGCGGCCGAGAAAATGGAAGAGGTGATCGAGAGCGCCAAGTCCCCAATTGACACACAACCGGGCGGCGCGGGTCTTGCACCGCAGTTCGGCAAGAAGGGCGTCTCCGCCTGAGGGCCGTCCGAGCGGAGTTCTGACAGATGTTCGCTGAAAACTGGTGCATCAAATCGAACGATAAGGTCTACGGGCCTTATTCCTCGTCCGAATTGCGCAAATTCGCTTATGAAGGGCGCTTCGCCGCCACGTCGATGATTGCGCCCGCCGGAAGCCGCGAATGGCGCGAGGCGCGCAACGAACCCGCCTTTGCACAGATCTTCGGCCTCAACGCCGCAAACGACGCAGCGAAATGCTTCGGCAAGCGCGACGACGCTGAAGACGTTCGCGAGCCGCGCCGCGCGCGCCCGCTCGGGAATGCGGGCCGGAATGCTTCGCCTACGGAGCAACCGACGCCGGCGAATTTCGTTCTCATCTTTGACGTTGTAA
The DNA here is from genome assembly GCA_020446725.1 of Parvularculaceae bacterium. GTDB lineage: Bacteria > Pseudomonadota > Alphaproteobacteria > Caulobacterales > Parvularculaceae > Amphiplicatus. The sequence continues at coordinate 3,570 of JAGRED010000285.1, forward strand.
ACGCCGCGGCGAGCCGCGTTGAAAACGCGCTTTCAAGCCTCGGCACGTCCTTCCGTCTCGCCGAGAATGTGTGGTCGGTCAACTGTTCGTTAACGGCGATCGGCGTGCGCAACGCCATCTCGCCGTTCCTGCGCCCGTATGAATCGCTCTTCGTCATCGACGCGACGAATGGGCGGACGTCATGGCAGAACTACGCGCCGGAAGCCCACGCGAAAATCACGCAAGCCTACGTTCACGCGCGCAATCGTTAATTGCGGCCGCCAAGCGCGGAAGGGCGCGAGCCTGATCGTCGCAAGCTGAGTCGTCAAAGCGACAGTTTCAAGAAATCTGCAAAGGCCCCCTCGACCCGGCCGCGCAAACGCGCATAGCTTTCGAATCAAGTTGAGTTTGGCGTCCACCCCTTACGGCGGCTGAATGCGCACGTTGCCTCGAAGCGAACTCCTCTGCCCGCCACGTTTCCGGACGCCCGTTCCCCACTCCGAAATTCGTTCCTCACTCCGTATTCCCTTTCCGTCGACGCGTCCGCGGCGCGCGATCGACGGCGTTTGCACGCCGCGCGAGGAGAGTGTTGATGGCGAAGCGTTCCGCCCAGGCCCGTCGCAGACAGCAGCGTCAGCAAGGCGCCTACCCCCTTCCCCATGACGAGACCTATGAAGGCGACAATGTGCGCCGGCTCTTTGACGAGCCGCACTGGTCGCCGCTCGGATCGGAAAGAGGCGCGCAAACGGAACGCGACCAGAAATACCGAAAGAACATCAGGGCGCATAATCCGGCCCAGCAGCGCCTGATCGATTCAATCGACGCCGCGCCGCTCGTCTTCGCCGCCGGCGCGGCCGGCACCGGCAAAACCTATCTTGCGGTCGCCAAAGGGGTTGAAGCGCTTGAAGCCGGACGCGTGCGCCGCATCGTCCTGTCGCGCCCCGCGGTCGAGGCGGGCGAGAGCCTCGGCTTCCTGCCCGGCGACATGGAGGAAAAACTCTCCCCCTATCTGCGGCCGCTCTACGATGCGCTCTGCGACCGCATTCCAGGCAAGCGGCTGAAAGCGCTGATGGCCGAAAGCGTCATCGAGATTGCGCCGATCGCCTATATGCGCGGGCGCACGCTCAACAACGCCTATATTGTCATCGACGAGGCGCAGAACTGCACCTACGGCCAGCTCAAAATGCTGCTGACCCGGCTCGGCTGGAATTCGACGATGGTGGTCACCGGCGATCCGGCGCAGACCGACCTCCTGCCCGGCATGTCGGGCCTTGAGGACGTCATGACGCGCCTTGAACCGCTCGAGCAGGTCGAGGTCGTGCGGTTCTCGCGGGCCGATGTCGTGCGCCATCCGCTCGTTGCGGAAATGATCGACGCGCTCTGACCGCCGATTTGGCGCTTGAGGGAGGCGCGTGCTAAAAGCGCGCTCCCTTTCAACGGGCGCGGACCGGGGTCATGACGAATCCGAAATACGGCATCGGCGGCGAGGAAGTCCGTCAGGAATCGAGCTGGCGCTACCCGCTCGGCATCTTCCTCGCCACCCTGATTCTTTGCGCCATTTTTCTCTATTACTACGTCGGCCCGAGCGTCGATGAGCTTGGTGGCAATGTGCCGAGCCCGGCGATCAGCGAGGAGCCCGTTTCGCTGTCCGTCGGCGATACGAAATTCGAAGTCCCCGCGAATTACACCGTCTTCCCGCGCGACCGGCGCGGCGGGGCGCGCGATGAAGTCTGGCTTTACGCGCTTTGGCCGACCCTTTCGGGATACGCGCCTTCCCGGCGCGACGATTTCGTCGAGAACGCGGCCGACACGCGCCGCGTCGACATGCTGATCGCGGCGAGAACCTCGCCCTTCACCGAGCGCGAGCGGATCGACATCCTCTATCTGCCGCAGACGATCGACCGGCGCGGGGCGAGAACGCCCTATCAGCTGATCAAATACGAATTCAAGGAACAGCGCGCCAACGTGCCGACGAGCGGATACGCCGGCACGGAGCTTTATCTCGGCGAGGACGAGGAAAAGAATGTCATCGCGCTTTTCTGTTTCAAGGAGCGCGAAGACCTGCCGAGCCCTGAATGCTGGCGGGAGCTTGAAATATCGCCGGAAGTGACGCTGACCTATCGCTTCAAGCGGCCTTATCTCGCCGAATGGCGAAAAATCGACGTTGAAGTGCGTTCATTCGTGAACGGAATGAAATCGAAATCGAGCTAAGGCGTGACGCAAACGGCGCGCTCGCTCTAATCCCGGCCGAAGAGCGCGCCGATAGCCGTCATCAGCGCGGGGCCCGCGATAAGGCCGACGACCGTCATGCAGCCGGCATAAAGCGCCGCCTCAACGCCTTCACGCCAGAGACCTGCGGCCTCGGCCGCAGCGAAGGCGGCAAGGCCGACGCACGCCGCGGCGAGCGTCGCGAAATAGCTGTCGGCGAGCGCCATCTGAACGACTTCGCGCGTTTTGCGGCGCGGATTGCGGCGGTCGCGCCAGGCGAGAAAAAGCTGCGCATAGAGAATGACCGCGAGCGCCGAGGCCCAGATGCGGGCAGGCTCCGTCGGAAGCGCGGCGCCGAAAAGATCATAGCCCCACGATACGAGACGCCCGGCGGCGGCGAACAGAACCGTCGTCATCAGCGCGGTGCGCAGCGAAACGAAGGCGACGGCGGCGATGATCGCAACCGCGCTGACAAGCGCCGTCTCGCCGACGCCGGGCGCCGTATTCGCTTGAAAACCGGCGACGACCGCGGCGATGAGAAAAATCGCGCCCGCCGCAATCGCGGAACTCGGCGGCAGCGCGTTCCGGATCGTCGTCAGGAAAGGACGAAGCATTGATCGGCGGCGGTTCTCGGCGAGCGCGGTTTTTTCCGTCTCGCCCTTCAGCGCCAGCGCGCCGGCGAGCAGAAATAGCGGCGCGACGAGCGAGAAGGCGAGCGGCCCGGCTGAAAGGCGCGCGGACGAAATCGCCGCGCTGAGAGATGCGCCGGTCAAGGCGCCGTCGGCGATGACCGCGAAGGCGGCCGCCGCAATGCCGACGCCGAG
>JAGRED010000286.1 GCA_020446725.1 Parvularculaceae bacterium
ACGAGCTGATGACGGCGGAAAAGCGGGCCGAACTCCGCGAAGCGCTGAAGTCGATCAAGAAATCGAGAGACAAAACGCAGAAAGAGGTTGCAAAACGCCGCGATGAAAGGCGTCGCGCAGCGGAGCGAGCACGCATTGAAGCGCAACGCCATCAGGCGGAAGTCGCCGCACAGAACTTCGCCATGAGCGAGGAGGAACTGGCGGAAATGAGGCATGAGGCGCGCATGAGCCGCCGCGAACATCTCGAAGCGCAGCGGGAAGCGCTTGAAGAAGCGCAAGGCGACATTGAAGAGCAAGTGAGCGCAGGTCTCGAAGACGCGCTTTCCGATCTCGACGATTATCAAGCCGACCTTGAAGAGCAGGACATGACGCGCGAAGAGCGCGCCTATGCGCGCGCCACGATCCGCGAGCAGCGCCGCCAATTGATGCTCAATGACGAAGCGCAAAAGCGGGCGGTTGAAGCAACGCGCCGCGAGATCGAACGCCAGCTTGCGCAAGTCGAACGCATGATTGACGCGATCGACGATCAGGACGCTGCTGAATAAGGCGTCAACGCTTCGCCGCAAGGCTGAATCACTTCGTCGCTCACATGGGGCCGTTGGTCGAAAGGGGACCGGCGGCCCCTTGTTATTAAGGGTTTTACCGGCGTTTATGAGCTACGCGACAATTGTAGCTTCATACCTCCTGCGGGGAGAAACGCATGGGCCTCACCAAACTCTGCCTCAAGAATCCGGCGGCTGTCGGCGTCGTTCTGGCGTTGATCGCTCTTTTGGGCGTCGTTTCCGTCACCAAGCTGCCGATCCAGCTGCTGCCGAATATCGAGCGACCCGTGATGGGCATCTGGACGGGCTGGCGCGCCGCAAGCCCGCGCGAGGTCGAAAGCGAAATCATCGAGCCGATCGAACGCGAGCTGCGCGGCATCCCAGGCCTCAAGACCATGCAGTCCTGGTCGAATTCAGGCGGCGGTTTCGTGCGGCTCGAATTCACGCTCGGCACGAATATGGACAAGACGCTGACCGAGGTGTCGAGCCGCCTGCAACGCGTGCGCGGCTTGCCGGCGGAAGCCGATCGTCCCTCCATCGGCGATTTCGGCGGCGGATCGAGCGGCGACACGCTGATCTTCCTCTTCCTGCAGCGGCTGCCCGGTCAGGACGGGTCGTCGCAAAGCATGAGCGAATTCGCGAAGACAAGAATAGCGCCCGAACTTGAAGCGATCGACGGCGTCGCTGGCGTCGACGTGAATTCCGATGACGGCGAAGAAATCATCCGCATCACGTTCGATCCGTTCCGTCTCGCCCAGCTCGGCGTCACGATCGATCAGATCGCGCAGACCGTGAACCGGTCGACCGACGTCACGGGCGGATCGGTCGAGGTCGGCCGCCGCAATTACACGATGCGGTTTGAAGGCCGCTATACGGCCGAGCAGCTTGGCGAAACGATCCTCGCCTGGCGAAACGATGCGCCGATCCGGCTCAGCGACGTCGCCGATGTTGAAGTCGCCAATGACCGCGGCGGCGGCGTCGTCTTCCAGAACGGCAATCCCGCGATCGGCATGCGCGTGCTGCGCGAACCGGGCGCGAACACGCTGACGGCGATCAACGGCATCACGGAAAAGCTCGACGAGCTGAATTCAGGCGTGCTCGCGGAAATGGGCTACTCGATCCAGAAAAGTTTCGACCCGTCGCTGTTCATCAAGAACGCGCTGTCGATGCTCGCCGGCAATCTCGTTCTCGGCGTCGTTCTCGCGACGGCGATTCTCTGGGCGTTCCTGAGACGAACGACGGCGACGCTTCTGATCGCCGCCTCCATCCCCGTCTGCCTCGCCTCGACAATCGTCTTTCTCAACATGACCGGCAGGTCAATTAACGTCATCTCACTCGCCGGGCTTGCTTTCGCAACCGGCATGGTGCTCGACGCCGCGATTGTCGTGCTTGAGAACTTTGTGCGCATGCGCGAGGAGGGCCGCGAGCCGAAAGAGGCGGCGGCGAGCGCCGTATCGCAGGTTTTCGGCGCGCTGTTCGCATCGACAGTGACGACGGTCGCGATCTTCATCCCGGTGATGTTCTTTGAAGACGTCGAGGGTCAACTCTTCGCGGACCTTGCGCTCACCATCGCGGTCGCGGTCTCGTTCTCGCTGATTGTCGCCGCAACCGTTTTGCCGGTCGGCGCAGCGATCCTGATGAAAAAGAAACCGGCGGCGCAAACGCAAAAAGCGTCTTTCTTCGATCGCCTGCCCGATCGCGTCATGGCGCTGACAAATACGCCGCGCCGGCGGATCGCATGGATCGCGGCGCTGACCATCGTTCCGGTGACGCTCGGCTGGATGCTTTTCCCGTCGCTCAACTATCTGCCGCCGGTGAAGCGCGCGGCGATCGACGGGTTCATCTCATTCCCGTCCGGCGCCAGCGCTGACATGATCCGGGAGGAATTCGCCGAAGTCGTCGTCGGTCGCCTCGATCCTTACATGAAAGGCGAAAAAGAGCCGGCGCTTCTCAATTACTACCTCTATTCCGGCGAATGGGGCGGCAATATCGGCGTCCGGCCGAAAGTGCAGTCGGACATGAGCGTGCTTGAAAAGCTCGTGAACGACGAAATTCTCTCGGGCTTTCCGGACACGCGCGTCTTTGCGCGCCAGGGCGATCTCTTCGGCGATTTCGGCGGCGGCGGCGACATCCGGATCGAACTTCAGGCGGCGGACTATAACGCGCTGATGCAGTCGGTCCCGGCGACGATCGACATCATCACTGCGGCGCTTCCCGGCGCGTCGGTGTGGCCGAACCCTGATCCGCAGATCGTCAATCCGGAGATCACGCTCATCCCGAACGACCGCCGCATCGCCGAAGTCGGCATGTCGCGCGGCGGCGTTGCGAATGCGGTGCGCGCGTTCGGCGATGGATTGTGGCTCGGCGAGTTCTTCCATGAAGACACGCGCGTCGACATCCTTCTGAAATCGAAGCGCTGGGGCGAGCCGGAATATCTGGCGACCGTGCCGGTGTCGACGCCGACGGGCGCTGTCGTGCCGCTCGGCGAGCTTGCGACCTTCCAGCGGTCGGTCGGGCCGCAGCAGATCAGCCGCATCGACGGACGCCGCACGATTTCGCTCGCCGTCAACGCGCCGGAAGGCATGGCGCTCGGCGACATCGTCGAAGCGCTGAAGGGCGACGTCGAAAAGGACATCTATGCGGCCTTGCCGGAAGGCGCCTCGCTCGCTTTCGCCGGCGAAGCCGACAGCCTGAAACGCGCGATCAGCAATCTCGGCGGCAATTTCCTTCTCGCCGTCGCGATATTGTTCCTGATCATGGCCGCGCTCTTCAAATCGCTGCGCGACGCCGCGATCGTCATCGTCGCGCTGCCGATGGCGGCGGTCGGCGGCATCATCGCGATCCGGCTGCTGAACCTCGTTCACCAGACGCCGCTCGATCTGCTCGGCATGATCGGCTTCATCATTCTGCTCGGCATCGTCGTCAACAACGCGATCCTGCTGGTTGAACAGACGCGCCAGTCGGAGGCCGAAGGCATGAGCCGTCGGGAAGCCGTGCGCGAGGCTTTGCGTCTCAGAACGCGGCCGATCTTCATGTCGACCGCGACGACGCTGATGGGCATGTTGCCGCTCGTTCTGGCGCCGGGCCAGGGCGCGCAGATCTATCGCGGCCTCGCCACCGTCATCTTCGGCGGCATGGCCGTCTCGACCCTCTTCACCCTCATCCTGATGCCTGCGCTGCTTCAACTCGGCGCCGAGAAAAGGCAGGCCGCCCGCTCTCAAGGCCTTGTCCTTCAGCCTGCGGAATAAATTAAGGAACACCCGCGATGCGAAAGATCTCCTTCAAACGCCCCGGACGCCTCGCTGCGGGAGCCGCGCTCATGCTGGCGCTCGCCGGCGGCGGCGCCTTCCTCGCAGGGACATTCGACAACAAGGCGAAAGCCGCCGCCGACGCAGGACCGCCCGCGCCGCCGCCCGCCAATGTCCGCGTCGCGGAAGCGATGACGACGGAACTTGCGCCGCATTCGGACGCGCCGGGCTCAGTCGTCAGCGTCAATGACAGCCTTATCGCCGCAGCGACGCCCGGCAAAATTCTCTGGGTCGCCGAGATCGGATCCGAACTGAAGGAAGGCGACGTCATCGCGCGCATCGATCCCGCCGATGCGATGCTGCAACGGGATGAAAGCCGCGCCGACATCAAGCGTCTGGCTGCGCGCGCCGGTTATCTGGCGCGTCTCGTCGAGCGGCATGAAGGACTTGGCGAGGATGGCGGAGAATCCGAAGCGGCTATCGACCAGATGCGGTCCGACCGCGACGAAGCCCAGCAAAACCTTGAGCGCGCGCGCGTCGCGCTCCGCCGCGCCGAAACCGCGCTTGAGCGGACGGAAGTGAAGGCGCCGTTCAGCGGGCGCGTCGCCGCGCGCGAAATCGAGGTCGGCGAATTCGCCAATCCCGGCGCCGCGATCGCCCGGCTCGTCAATATCGACGACCTTGAAGTGACTGCGCGCGCGCCCGACACGATGCTCGCCGCCGTTCACGCCGGCGATGAAATCGCCGTGTCGAACGGGCTTCAATCGCTGAACGCGAAAGTCCGCGCCGTCGTGCCGGTCGGCGACACCGTCAGCCGTACGCTTGAACTTCGCCTCGTCCTGCCGGCGACGGACTGGCATATCGGATCGGCGGTTCAGGTCAGGCTGCCGCGCACGACGCCCAAACAGGTCGTCGCCGTCCACCGGGACGCACTCATCCTGCGCGCCGATCGCGTCAGCGTCTTCAAGATCGCCGACGGCGACACGGCGAAACAGATCGATGTCGAACTCGGCGCTGCTGACGGCGAGCTCATCGAGGTGATCGGCGACATCAAGCCGGGCGAACGGGTGGTGACCCGCGGCGGCGAACGCCTGCGCGACGGGCAGAAGGTCGTCATCCAGGACGCCGCCGGCGGCGCCATGAGCTGATCCGCCGGTCCACGCCTGCGCGCTGCTGCGATGAATTGACGGCGCGCCCGGCGAGGGCGTTAGATCGCCTCCTGCTCATGGAGGACGTGATGGCGACGACTCATAAAGGCGAGTGCTTTTGCGGCGCAGTGAAGATTGAGGTGACGGGCGAACCGGAAGGCATGGGCTATTGCCATTGCCGGTCGTGCCGATCGTGGTCGGGCGGACCCGTCAACGCCTTCAGCCTCTGGAAACCCGGCGCCGTAAAGGTTGCAAGCGGCGGCGACACTCTCAAAACATTCGCGAAAACGGATGCGAGCGAGCGCCAATATTGCGGGAAATGCGGCGGACATCTGATGACCAACCATCCGGGCCTCGGTCTAGTCGACGTTTACACGGCGACGATCCCGAGCCTTGATTTCGCACCGGGCCTGCACGTCAATTATCAGGAAACGGTTTTGCCGATGCGCGACGGCTTACCGAAGTTTCGCGACTTTCCCGCGGATTTCGGCGGCTCGGGCGAAGAGGTTCCGGAATAGATCGTCAGTCTTCTTCGCCGAAGCGGTCGGCGACAAGTTTGACAAGCGTATCGACGGCTTCTTCCGCCTGCGGCCCGGTCGCGGCGATCGTGATCGTCGCGCCTTTGCTTGCGCCAAGCGTCAACAGCGCCATGATCGATCGCCCGCCGACAGTGACGGCGTCTTTGGTGACGGTGACTTTCGCATCAAAGGCTGCGGCGACCGCGCAAAATCGGGCGGAGGCGCGCGCGTGCAGGCCGCGCTTGTTGACGATGACGACATCAGCTGTCACCGCCTCGTCTTTTTTTTCCGTCGCGTTCAAACCGGTTCGCCGCCTGTTCCCGTCAACCGCCGTCGCCGCCGAGCACCCATGAGGCGACATTGATGTATTTGCGCCCGGCCTCATGCGCCGCGGCGACCGCTTCTTCCAGAGACTTGTCGGTGCGAATGGACGCCAGCTTGATCAGCATCGGCAGATTTACCCCGGCGATGACGTCGGCGTTCGCTTTTTCCATCACCGAGATCGCAAGATTGGACGGCGTGCCGCCGAACATGTCGGTGAGAATGATCACCCCGTCGCCTTCGTCGACCCGACCGGCCGCCGCCACAATATCCGCGCGCCGTTTTTCCATATCGTCATCCGCGCCGATCGAAACCGTCTCGACCTTTTCCTGCGGGCCGACGACATGCTCCATCGCCGCCAGAAAGTGCTCGGCGAGACTGCCATGCGTCACGATCACCAGTCCGATCATTCATCGCCCTTTGTTTTTTCGGGGAGCCCATCCTGCGTGCATCGCGGATTTTGTCCACCCAAAATCGCAACGGCGATCCGACGCAGGCGATGTGCGGCGGTCCATTCCGCGCCGCGCCACGCGAAGGGATAGAGGGGAATTGAGGGGGCGGCGCGGGCAAGCGAAAACGAACGCGCCGCGGCGACGCGTTCAACCGGCGCGGCGAGATCGACAGCGAAGCGCAACGCAATAGCGGGGATGGTGCGAATGAGCGTGGGACCAAATCCCCTCACCTCGATCAGCCCGGCGATGCGGCCTGGCGCGGACGCAATCAATCTTTCTCCCGTTGCGTCAACCAGAACGGCGTCGTCCGCGACGAGCGATGAGCGGCGAAAAGGACAGCCTTCAATGACCGACAGCGCGAGCGCTGATTTGCCGGCGCCCGACGCGCCGAGGATGAGCGCCCCGACAAGCGGTCCATCCGGATCGACGGCGACCGCCAGCGCGACGGCGTGGACCGGGTCCGTCATCGTCACGCCGTCGGGAGTTCGACGACGAAACGCGCGCCTTTAACAGCGCCGGCGTCATCGCTGCGGTTTTCAGCCCACACGACGCCGCCATGGCTGACGACGATCTGGCGCGAAATCGCGAGGCCGAGACCGGAATTATTGCCGAAGGCCGACCCTTGCGGGCGCTTGGTGTAGAACCGCGAAAAGACCTTTTCGAGCGCGTCTGGCGGAATGCCGGGCCCGTCATCGTCGACGATCACCTGCACGCTGCGATGGCGTTCGGTCGGCGGCGCGATGAAGACCCTCACCTCGCCGCCGGCGGGTGAGAAGGAACGCGCATTGTCGATGAGATTGCGGAACACCTGACCGAGCGCCGTCGCATTGCCGAAAAGATAGATCGGCGAGCCGGACGGGTCGAAACTGACGCGCGCCTCATTCTCCTTGGCGGTCATCTTGTAAAGTTCGGTGATGTCGGTGAGCAGCTTTCGCATGTCGACAGCCTCGCGCGCCTCGCGCGCAAGTTCGGCGTCAAGCCGCGAAGCGTTCGAAATGTCCGTGATGAGACGATCCATCCGCGCGACGTCTTTCTTGATGACGCCCATCAGTTTTTCCCGCGCTTCAGGCTTGCTCGCGATTTCCAGCGTCTCCGTCGCGCTCCTGATCGACGTGAGCGGATTCTTCAGTTCGTGCGAAACGTCCGCGGCGAAACTCTCGATGGCTTCAATCCGGGCGTAGATCGCCTGCGTCATCGCGCGCAGCGATGCGGAAAGCTCGCCGATCTCATCCTTGCGGTGGGAGAAGTCCGGAATGCGCGCGCGTCCCGCCGCCGCGATCCCTTCGCGGACCTTGTCGGCGGCGACGGCGAGCTGGCGGATCGGCTGGGCGATCGCTGCTGTGAGAAGAAGCGAAGACAGGATCGCCGCCGCGCAGGCGAGACCGAAGAAAGGAAGGATCGCAAGGCGCGCGTCGGAAACAAGATCCTCGATGCCGCCGATTTCCGCCGTGACAAGTCCGTAGATCGCCTGCACGCGCCGGATGGGCACTGAAACGGAGGCGACAAG
>JAGRED010000287.1 GCA_020446725.1 Parvularculaceae bacterium
AAAACGTCAGCGCCCTTGCAAAAAGTTCACGCGACAGTCCGGGCGAAAGCGGCGAACTGGGACCAGGATCGCTATTTCGCCGACGACCTTGCGGCGGCGCAGGCGGAGGCGCTCGGAAACCCGCTTTTCACCGGGCTTTCCGGCGTTTCGATCGACGGCTGAACGGTTCGTCGCAAAATGGACACGTTTCACGCCTTGATCCCGATCAAGACATTGCCTCATCCCCCGCGATACGGGAGACGGCGAGGAAAAATCAGCAAAGCCGCGCGGCCGCATCCTATCGCCGGCGGCAGGATGGAGAGACTATCGTGGTTAGACATATTGCAGTTTCAGCGATCGCGCTTGCGATCGCTCTCGGGAGCGCGCCGGTGACAGCTCAAGAACAAGCTGAAAGCGAAACGGCAGCGGCGACGATCGCCGCTGACAACGCGCTCCTTGCCGACTGGACGGGGCCGTATGGCGGCGTTCCGCCATGGGACAAGATCGAAACGAAGGATTTCATTCCCGCAGTTGACGCGGCGATTGCGCTCGCAAAAACCGATATCGATGCGATTACGTCGAACAAGGCGAAACCGACCTTTGAAAACACGATCGCGGCGCTTGAAGAATCGGGCGACGCGCTGACGCGCCTTCAAAACCTCTTCGGCGTCTATTCGGGCAATCTCAATACGGGCGACGTGCCGGATATCGAACTTGTCGTCTATCCGAAACTCGCCGCCTTCTATGACGAGGTCAACCAGAACGACGCGCTCTTCAAGCGCGTCTCCGCCGTCTATGACGGCAAAGCCAAAAAGAAGCTGAAGCCGGAAGAGCAACGCCTTCTTGAAGATCACTATAAAGGCTTTGTCCGCAACGGCGCCAATCTTGACGATGCCGGCAAGAAACGCGTCGCGGAAATCAACCAGCGTTTGGCGACGCTCGGCACGCAATTCACGCAGAACCTGTTGAAGGACGAGGAAACCGTCACCTGGGTCGAAAAGAAAACCGACCTCAAAGGATTGCCGCAATCGATCATTGACGGCATGGCGGAAACGGCGAAAGCAAACGGCAAGCCGGGCAAGTGGGCGGTGCTGAATACGCGTTCGGCGGCCGACCCGTTCCTCACTTACGCTGACAATCGCGCGCTGCGCGAAAAAGTCTGGCGCGCTTTCGTCAATCGCGGCGACAATGGCGATGCGGAAGACAACAACGCCATTATCGCGGAAACGCTTAAGCTGCGCGCCGAACGCTCAAAACTTCTCGGCTATCCGACCTACGCTCATTGGGCGATCGAACGCCAGATGGCGAAGACGCCGGACGCGGCGATGGACCTGATGATGCGCGTATGGCCGAAGGCGGTCGCGCGCGTGAAGGAGGAAGTCGCCGACATGCAGGCGATCGCCGATGCGGAAGGCGCGGTCGTCACCATCGAGCCCTGGGATTATCGTTATTACGCCGAGAAGGTTCGCAAGTCGAAATACGATCTCGATTTCAATCTTGTGAAGCCTTACATGCAGCTTGAGAAGCTGCGTGAAGGCATGTTCTGGGCGGCCGGCCAGCTTTACGGGTTTTCATTCGAACCTATTGACGACGCGCCGACTTTCAATCCGGATGTTCGCGTCTGGAAGGTTCTCGGCGCCGATGGCGATCTCGTCGGGCTATGGTATTTCGATCCCTATGCGCGGACCGGCAAAGGCTCCGGCGCTTGGATGACGGAATATCGCGGTCAGGAAAAACTCGCCGGCGACATCAAGCCGATCGTTTCCAACAACTCGAACTTCATCAAGGGAAAGCCCGGCGAACCGGTGCTGATCTCATGGGACGACGCCGAAACGCTGTTCCATGAATTCGGTCATGCGCTGCACGGCCTCAATTCGAACGTCAAATATCCCTCGCAAGCGGGAACGAACGTGCCGCGCGACTATGTCGAGTTTCCTTCACAACTTAACGAGCGCTGGCTGATGACGCCTGAAGTGATGAACCGCTTCCTCGTTCATTACGAAACAGGCGAACCCCTGCCCCAGGCGCTCGTCGACAAGATCAAGGCTGCAAAAACCTTCAATCAGGGCTTCGCGACCGTCGAGTATCTGATGAGCGCGCTCGTCGACATGAAGCTTCACCTCGCGGGTGACGCCGATATCGATCCCGACGCCTTCGAACGCGAAACGCTTGAAGCGCTCGGCGCGCCGAAGGAAATCGTCATGCGTCACCGCACGCCGCAATTCGGGCACATCTTCTCCGGCGAAGGCTACGCGGCCGGCTATTACAGCTATCTCTGGGCGGACTCGATCACCGCCGACGCAGCGGAAGCGTTCGTCGAAGCGGGAAGCTTCTACGACAAGGAAACCGCGAAAAAACTGCATGACTATGTGATGTCGGTCGGCGACTCGATCGACCCGGCGGAGGGCTTCCGAAAATTCCGCGGCCGCGATGTCGACACCTCAGCGCTGCTGCGCGATCGCGGCTTTCCGGTCGATTAATTCGTCGCAAAGCCAAATGCGAAGGGGCGCGGCGATGCCGCGCCCTTTTTTCGTTACAGCGGCAATTCGGTCGTCTCTTTAATTTCGCGCAGCGCGATTGACGATCGCACCTGCCCGATTTCGGGAAGCTCCAACAGGAAGGTTTGCAGGAAGCGGTCGTAATCCGCGATATCCTTCGCGACGACTCTCAAGGTGAAATCCGCGTCGCCTGTCGTCGCATAGCATTCGAGCACTTCAGGACGCGCACGGATCTTTTTTTCAATCGCAGCGACCACATTCGTGTATTGCCGCTCAATCGTCACATGAACAAAAGCGATCACCGCTAGCCCGATCTTTTCACGATCGAGAATGGCGCGATACGCCTTGATCACGCCGGCATCCTCAAGCGATTTCAGCCGCCGCCAGCAGGTCGCCGACGACATTCCCGTCTGGTCCGCCAGTTCCTGCGCCGACAGCCGGCATTGGCGCTGAAGAACGGAAAGAAGGGTCCGGTCCAGATCGTCGACCATGCGACCTCCTGAATTGTTTAGCTCCTGGAATAGAGAATTCCGAAATAAATACCTCAGTTTTCGTCAAAATCACAGATAATGCGCTACGATTTTCGCAGCCAAATCAGATAATTCATAGGCGACCGGAGGAACCAGCCATGCCAGCCGCCGCCCCTGACCGCCTCGATCCTTACGAACTCGACGACCGCTACGCCCGCCAGGAGGGCCGGGTCTTCCTGACCGGCAGCCAGGCGCTGGCCGCAATAATGTTGCACCAGCGCCGGCTCGACCGTCGGAACGGTCTCAATACGGCGGGTTTCGTCACCGGCTATCGCGGCTCGCCGCTCGGCGGCGTCGATCAGGCGATGTGGCGCGCGGGAAAGTTCCTGAAACAGGAACAGATCGAGTTCCTGCCGGCGATCAACGAAGACCTCGCCGCGACCGCCGTTCTCGGGACGCAGCAGGTCGCGCTTGAAAGCGATCGCACCGTCGATGGCGTCTTCTCCATGTGGTACGGCAAGGGGCCGGGCGTTGATCGCGCCGGCGACGCGTTAAAGCATGGCAACGCATACGGATCATCGCGTCATGGCGGCGTACTCGTCGTCGCCGGAGACGATCATGGCTGCGTATCCTCATCGATGTCGCATCAATCCGATGTCGCCTTCATGTCCTGGTATATGCCGACGCTCAATCCCGCGTCCCTGTCAGAATATGTCGAATACGGGCTCTACGGCTTTGCGCTCTCGCGTTATTCCGGCATGTGGGTCGGGTTCAAGGCGATCTCTGAAACCGTTGAGAGCGCCGCAAGCATCGCCCTGACAGCGCCGCCGACGTTCACTCAACCGACAGAGTTCGCAGGCCCGCCCGACGGCCTCAATATCCGGTGGCCCGACCTTCCCGGCATGCAGATCGAACGGCGCATGAAATTCAAGAAGGACGCCGTTCGCGCCTTCGCGCGCGCCAACCCGATCGACCGCGCGATCTATGGCGACCCGAAGGCGCGCTATGGAATCATCACGGCCGGCAAGGCGCATCTTGACGTTCTCGAAGCGCTTGAAATGCTCGGCGTCGATGAGGATCGCGCGCGCGCAATCGGCCTCGACATCTACAAAATCGGCCTTGTCTGGCCGCTCGAAAATGAGGGCGCCGAACGCTTCATGGCCGGCAAGGAGGAAGTGCTCGTCGTCGAGGAAAAGCGCGGCATCATCGAAAGCCAGCTGAAAGAATACCTTTACGACCGCGCCGTCTCCAAACCCAAACTCATCCTAGGCAAGCATGACGAGCGGGGCGACGCGCTCATTTCCTGGGTCGAGGAACTGACCCCGTCCATGCTCGCGTCGATCATCGCGCAACGACTGAAGCGGGTTTTCCCCGATCTCGACTTCAGTGAAAAACTCGCGCGCATCGAACACGCGTCGAGAACAATCGATGCGCCCGGCGGCGCGAAGCGCATTCCCTATTTTTGCTCGGGCTGCCCGCACAACACATCGACTAAAGTTCCCGAAGGATCGAAAGCGCTCGCCGGCATCGGCTGTCACTTCATGGCGTCATGGATGGATCGCGACACATCCTCCCTCATCCAGATGGGCGGCGAAGGGGTCAACTGGGCGGCGAAATCGCTCTTCCTGAAAGACCGGCCGCATATTTTCCAGAATCTCGGCGACGGCACCTATTATCATTCCGGCTATATGGCGATCCGCCAGTCGATCGCCGCCGGCGCAAACATCACCTACAAAATTCTCTTCAATGACGCGGTCGCCATGACCGGCGGCCAGCCGGTAGACGGCGTCATATCGGTTCCGGCGATTGCGAACCAGCTCAGGGCCGAGGGCGTGCGCAAGGTCGTCATCGTGTCGGATCAGCCCGAAAAGATCGTCGAAAACGGCGGGATTCCCCACGACATCGACATCCGTCACCGCGATGATCTCGACGATGTTCAGCGCTTGCTGCGCGAGATGAAAGGCGTGACGGCGATCATCTATGAACAGACATGCGCGGCGGAAAAACGCCGGCGCCGCAAGAAGGGAGAATATCCTGATCCCGCCAAACGCATTTTCATCAACGACCTCGTCTGCGAGGGCTGCGGCGATTGTTCGAAACAATCGAACTGCCTTTCCGTCATTCCGGTTGAAACCGAATTCGGACGCAAGCGGAAAATCGATCAGTCCTCGTGCAACAAGGACTATTCCTGCGTCAAAGGTTTCTGCCCCAGCTTCGTTTCCGTCGAAGGCGGCGAATTGCGAAAGCCGGAAGTGCGCGCCGTCGACGATGAATTAAAGTCGATCATCGCGTCTCTGCCTGCGCCTGACCTGCCGGCGATTGATCGCGCCTATGACCTGCTTGTCGCCGGCGTCGGCGGCACGGGCGTCGTCACGATCGGCGCGATCATCACGATGGCGGCGCATTTAGAAGGTAAAGGCGCGAGCGTTCTCGATTTCATGGGGTTCGCCCAGAAGGGCGGCTCCGTTCTCTCCTATGTCCGGCTCGGCTCGTCGCCACATGCGCTCAATCAGGTGCGCATCGATATCGGCGAGGCGGAAGCTGTCATCGCTTGCGATCTTGTCGTCGCAACCGATGAGCGTGCGCTGAAAGTGATGCACGCGGCGCACACGCGCGCCGTCGCCAACGCCGACATCCTTCCGACTGCCGATTTCATCCAGAATCGAAGCATCGATTTCGCCGCCCATCAGCGCGTAAAGGCGCTGAAGACGGCGTGCGGCGATCATCATGTCGATACGATCGACGCCGTCGATATCGCATTGCGCCTGCTTGGCGACACCGTCTTCTCGAACATGTTCCTGCTCGGTTTCGCCTGGCAGAAAGGTCTCGCGCCGGTGAGTGAAGCCGCGCTCCTGCGCGCGATCGAGCTGAACGGCGTCGCGGTCGCGAAGAACAAAACCGCCTTTGCGCTCGGTCGCGCCGCGGCCGTCGATTGCGAGGCGGTCATGCGCGCGGCCGGCATCGTCCAAAAGCCTGATAATGAAGACCAGTCGCTTGACGCCTTCATCACCCGCCGCGCGCAGTTCCTGACGCGCTATCAGAATGCGTCCTACGCATCGCGTTATGTCAACTTCATGAACAGGATACGCGCCGCCGTCAGCGATAAGCTGCAATCGGAATCCTTCACGCGCATCGTCGCCCGCAATCTATTTAAACTTATGGCGTATAAGGATGAATATGAAGTCGCCCGCCTTTACACCGACGGCGCCTTCAAGAAGAAACTCGCCGCCGAGTTTGACGGCGATTACCGCCTGAAATTCCATATGGCGCCGCCGGTCTTCAACCGGGAGACGGATGCCGAAGGCCGGCCGAAAAAATCCGAATTCGGGCCCTGGATGTATGCGGCGCTTTCGGTCCTGAAGCGGTTCAAGGGTCTGCGCGGAACGGCGCTCGACCCGTTCGGCCGGACCGAGGAGCGTCGCATCGAGCGGCGCCTCATCGAAGACTATATGGCGCGTATCGGACAGCTCTCCGAAACGCTCTCATCAGAAAACCTGAACAAGGCGATAGAAATCGCCAATATCCCCGACGAAATACGCGGCTTCGGCCCGGTCAAACTCGACGCCGTCAAAAAAGCCGAAGACCGGTATGCGGCGCTTTCAAGATCGTTTATGGAAAGCCGCCCCGAACAAGCCGCCTGAAAGAACCGATCTCATGTTCGCCGATCTCGCCGCCTTGCCGCCCGACGCTCTTCTCGGCCTTACGAAGCTCTATAATGACGACAAGCGGACTAAAAAGATCGACCTTGGCGTCGGCGTCTTCCGCACGCCTGACAATCGCACGCCGGTCTTGAAGGCCGTAGAGGGCGCCCAGTCGCGCCTCGTCGAGCGCGAGACGACGAAAGTCTATCTGCCGCCCGAAGGCGCGCCCGGCTTCGGCGACGCGATCCGCGATCTCGTGTTCGGCGGGTCTATCGCCGCCGACCGCTGCGCCGTCGTTCAGACCCCCGGCGGCTGCGGCGCGCTTCGCGTCGGCGCTGGCCTCATTAAACGCGCCGGCGCACAGGGCGTGACCATAGGAACGCCGACCTGGGCCAATCACCACCCGCTCCTCTCCGCAGCGGGGCTGAAAATTTCGATGGCGCCTTATTATGACGCGCAGACAGGCGGCATCGATTTCGACGCCTTTTATGAAAGCGCCGCCAGGCTCGGGCCGGGCGACGCCCTTCTCCTTCATGGCGGTTGCCATAACCCGACCGGCGCCGATCTATCGACGGACGAGATTGACGCGCTTGTCGACCTCGCCGTCGAGCGAGAATTCCTGCCTTTCGTCGATTGCGCCTATCATGGTTTCGCCAAGGGTCTCGACGAAGACGCCTATGTCATGCGCCGTCTCGCCGAGCGGGCGTCCGAATTCATCGTCAGCTATTCCTGCTCGAAAAATTTCGGTCTTTATCGCGAACGGACAGGCGCGCTGATTCTCGTCGGCGCCAGCGCGGATCGCACGGCGGCGATGAAAAGCCATGTCCTCAACATCGCGCGCCAGATCTATTCGATGCCGCCGGCGCATGGCGGGATCATCGTTGCGGAAATCCTTACCGACGCCGCGCTCAATCGCGCCTGGCGCGAGGAGCTTGAAGGGATGCGGCGCGCCGTCGTCGCCAATCGCCTGCTTCTTGTGAAGACGGCCGCCGAACGCCAGCTTGGCGAAAAACTCAATTACATCACGCGCCAGAACGGCATGTTCTCGCTGCTGCCGGTTTCGGATGCGCAAGTCCTGACGCTGCGCGAAAAACACGGCGTTTATCTCGCCGGCGGCGGCCGGGCGAATATGTGCGGCGTCAATGACGGCAATGTCGGCCATCTGTGCGAAGCGCTGGCCGACGTTCTCGCCGGCTGAAAAAATTCGCTCCATGCGGGCGATAATGACCGCACATTGCGGATAATCGGCGCGCGGTTTTTGTCGATTTTCCGCTTTTCATGCGGGATGCGGCGCTGAAAGGCGCCACCTTCGCGTTTCGCTTTCTGAGCGAAAAACGCAACCGCCTGCGAGCGCCGCGACGTTTTCCCGATCCGACCAGCCTCGCCGGTCAAACCGCCCATATCCACAATGTCAAAGAGCCGGCGGCGCAACATGCGCCATCCAACCGACATGGGTTCGCTCAGGCTTCTTTCAAGCCGCCGAAAAGGCGTATTTCGTTTTACGAATTCGCCGATCAGGCGAGCACGGATTTCAGCCGTTCAAGATCGTCATGCCGGGTATGAATGTCATTCCTCGGCGCTGCGGCGCGAAGATCACGCAGAATTTCAAGCGACCGCAAGAGAACCGGCAAGGGCGGGCCGCTCGCCGTCACCTGGGCGAGTTTTCCCTGGTCGAGCGCAACGGACGGCTTTTCGATAAAACGCGAGACGAGCATGTCGTGGTGTTGCTGCGCGGTTTTTCCATGCGCCTCGACGACCTTGACGAACATCGCGGCGTTTTCCTGAAACCATCTCTCGCCTTTCGCCGCCGGCGCATATTCGAGAAAAATATCGAGAAAATTGCGCCGCCGCATGCAATCGCGCAGCGACGCCTGATCCTCAGGCCGCATGAAAAGCATCTTGTCGACGAGAATCTGGGAATAATAAGGGTCATTCGCCTGACATAGCCCGGTCAGCAGATCGATCTCGTTGATCCCGGAAAAATCGCCGGCGTTCGCGCCGCGATATTCGTGCCGCCCGACGCGATAGGGCTTGTAATAGGGACGCACGCTGAAAAAGAACCGGTCAATGTCGAGTTCGGAGAATAGAACCTCGTTCCACCGCGCAACATCGCCGAGAGCATTCAGCGCATCTTGAAAAAGCGTATGCGCGACGGGGTGGGAAACGCCCATCGGAACAATGCGCATCAAGGCGTCGGCCGCGCGCTTATAAGCGAAAATCCCGCGCGTATTGTAATCAAGAAAAAGCTTTTCATCTTTCAGCCAGGTGAACGCCTTGGGCTGACCGTTGATCGCGGCGTTGTGCGTTGAAAGATGGCTCGTTGCAAAGCGCGGCGCGACGCCGATCGAGGCGCCGATATGCATGCCGAGCGCGGAGGCCTCGAAAAACGGTGATTTTTCCTCTTTCGCCGGATTGGTCAATTCATGGCGACGGAGCGCGGCGAGCCAGAGACCGAGATCGCCGAGCACGTCAAAGGCGCGATCGAAGCCTTCGTCCGTATTGCCCTCATCGCGCAGCGCAACGACGAATTTTCGCCCTTCCTCATAAATCGCTTTTTTCAGCTCATCGCCGACGCTTTCAACATTCGCGCGATCCTTTTGCGCGAAATAAAGCTCTTCAAGCTCGGTGTTGAAATCGGCGAACCGGCTTCTGATCCAGCCGTCAAATTTCTCGACATTGCGGCTCATCGCCGTTTCCTCTCCCAGTTCTTTGGGGCGAGGAATACTCTCGATCACCGGCGCCGTCCATGCCGGGCGAGGCGTTAACGGCGCGCGCGATGATCGCCCATAATCTCTGCAAAGACTGCGCAAAACCGCTCAAGATCGGCCGGCGCGCCGACAGTAATGCGCAGGCCTTCCGGAATGCCGTAATTCTTCAGCAGGCGCACGAGCACGCCGCGCCGGGAGAGCATCGCTTCCGCCTCGCTCGCGGTAAGCGGCGCTGCCGGATCAAACAACGCCGTCACGAAATTCGCCGCCGAAGGGATCGTCTTCAGGCCGAAGGTTTTGAGGAATGCGGCAAGATCGGCGCGCGCCGTTCGCACATAGTCGATCGAACGCAAGATGAAGGCCCGGTCCTTCAGCGCCGCGATCGCGGCGGCCTGCCCCGCCCGCGTCGTATTGAAAGGCGGGCGCACGCGTTCCATCGCATTTATGACGTCCGCCGCGCCATACCCCCAGCCGATGCGCAGGGCGGCGAGGCCGAAAATCTTCGAAAATGTTTTCGTGACGAGCACATTCGGCGCCGAACAGGCGAGATCGAATTCCTTTCGGTAATCATCGCCGCCGGCGAATTCGGAATAGGCGCCGTCGATGACCAGAAGAATATCATCGCGCAACGCCGCGTGCAGGCGCTCAATATCCGTATAGGGAATTTCGCTTCCTGTCGGGTTGGCGGGATTGGCGACGAATACGATGCGCGTTTTATCGTCGACCGCCGCGAGAAGCGCGTCGACATCGACATGATAATTCCGTTCGGGCGCGTTCTTCATCACCCCGCCGGCGGCCTGAACGGCGATCGCCCAGGCGGCGAAGCCGAATGCGGGCTGAACGGCGTTGTCGCCGGAGCTGAGAAAAGTCTGGCAGGCGAGCGTGAAAATCTCGTCCGATCCGGCGCCGAAGATGAGCCGGCCCGGGTCGAGCGCATAGGCGTCGGCGACGGCGGCCCGCATCGCCGAGGCGTTCATGTCCGGATAGAGGCTGAGCGCATCCGCCGCCTCGATATAAGCCTGCTTCGCAAGCGGACTGCATCCAAGCGCGTTTTCATTCGCGCTCAGTTTTGAAACATCCGCGACGCCTGCGGCGGCGGATTTTCCGGGCGCGTAGAATGGAATGTCGAGAATGCCGGGCTTCGGCGCCGGGCCGCTCATCCTTCGCGCGCTTTCGCCCGCGCTGCGAGCACATTCATCACATCGTCGAATGCCGCGCCGCGCGTATGGAGCAGAACCGCGAGATGATACAGAAGATCCGCCGCTTCGTTCAAAAGCTCGCCGCGATCGCCCGCCGCGCCGGCGAGCGCGCATTCAACGCCTTCCTCGCCGACTTTCTGCGCGATGCGTTTGACGCCGCCGGCGAGGAGTTTCGCCGTCCAGCTCTCCTCCGGCGCATCCTTCGCGCGCCGCTCGATCGTGCGTTCGAGGGCGCCGAGCCGGCCGACGCCAAGCGCGCCCTCGCCGTTTCCAAAGCAGCTTCGCGTTCCGCGGTGACAGGCGGGGCCGACGGGATCGACCCGCAGAAGAAGCGCATCATTGTCGCAATCGACGGCGATGGAAACGATCCTGAGGCGATTGCCGGATGTTTCACCCTTGCGCCAGCGCCCGCCGCGCGAGCGCGAATAGAACGTCGCCTCGCCGCTCTTAACCGTTTCATCGAC
>JAGRED010000288.1 GCA_020446725.1 Parvularculaceae bacterium
CATCAGCGACGCAAAGAACGCGTCCGCCTCCTCTGGCGCGCCGGCGCGCGCGAGCGCGTAAAGATAATGGAGGTCGTGGAAGGGGAGAATATGCTCGCCGGCGCGGCGGCGAACCTGGTCGATGACAGGCGTCCAGCGATCGCCGACATCGACGCCGCGCATTTCAAGCCGCCACAGCATTGACACGGCGCCGATCTGCTCTTGCGGGAATTCCGGCCACGCGCCCCACAATCTTTCATCATAGATCGCCAGCGCGTCCTCATAGCGGCCGAGCGCGAGACGAAAGAGCGCCGCATGCCACCAATTATGGTCGCGAATGAAGACGCCTTTGCGTTCCCAGGTATGCGCGCAGTGATCGAGCCAGCGCGCGCCGTCTTTCGCGCGCCCCTGCGTTTCCATCACGTGCGCGACGGCGTGATGCGCCCATGCGTCGTCGAGCGCGATTTCGGTCGCCCGAATTCCTTCTTCCTCCGCTTCCTCAAGCCGGTGATTTTGCTCCAGCGCGAAAGCGATCATGCCGTGCGCATAGGGACGGTCCTCAAAGACGATCCGCGCGCGTTCGGCGAAGCGCAGCATCGCCGCCTGATCGCCAAGATTGAAGGCGTGATACTGGCCCCATTTGATGGCGCAAAGATCAGCCGGCCAGCGCAAGGTCAATTCTTCAAGCGCGGCGAGCGCGCGCACGTAATCGCGCGCCGCCCAGCTTTCGACCGCCGCCGCGAACAGCCTTTCGCGGTCCGTCGCGGTCGCTTCCGCGCGCCGCATTCTGGCGAGATAGGGCTTTGCGTTCTCCCAGCCTTCCGCGCCTTCAAAGGCGAGATGCAGGGCGGCGGCGTGCGCGTTCACGAGCGCGGAATCATCAGAGCTGTCAGCGATTGCGAACAGATCGCGCAGCTTCGACCCGTAGGAGAGGAACTCCCGCACATAGGCGTCATAGCCCGCCGCCGCGTCGTCGCAGGCGTTCGAGATCGGCAGGCCGTGTTGATCGAAAGACTTCATGAAGGAGCGATTGACCATGAACCGACGCGGAGCGCCAGCGGTTTTATCGTCACGGGGCTTCACATTGGCGCAAAGGCGCAGCGCAACAAAAAACCCCCGCCCTGCGGCGGGGGTCTGATGATGTTCAAGGCGCCAATTCCTAGTCGCTGCGCATGATTCCGAGGATGTTCAGGATGTGCACGAACAGCGTGACGAAGGAGCCGTATAGCGCGAAGGCGCCGAATATCGATGCGCGGTCGTTTGCAGCGCCGCCCTCGCGATACATTTCCTTGATCATCTGCGTTTCGTACGCCGTGACGGCGGAGAAGACGAGAACGACGGCGCTCGACGTGACAAGGCTCATCAAGGTCGACTGAAAAATCAGCGCGTTCAGAACGATCGCGATGAGAAGGCCGACCGACGCCATGAACAGGAACGTCGCCATGCCGGACAGGTTTTTCTTCGTCGTGTATCCGTAAAGGCTCGTGGCGCCGAAAACGGAGGCGGTGATGAAGAACGCCTTGTAGATTTCTTGCGCAGCGCCTGCTGCGTTAAAGGCGTAAAGCATCGGTGCGATCATCGCACCCCATGCGGCGGCGTAGACCCAGAAGAGCCCGTGCGCTGCGGTCTTCGATCCGGAGAAGATCACACGCGGCGCGAACCAGCCGATGCCGAGAATCGCCGCGAAGAGCACCCACTTCAACGGGGTGGCGGCCACAGTCATCACAAAGGAGGGATTGGACGCCACGGCGAGCGAGACAAGGCCCGTGCCGGCGACGGCCATCGCCATGTAGTTGTAGACGCCGAGCATGTACTGGCGCAGGCCCTCGTCGATGGCGCGTCCGTCAGCGCGGGC
>JAGRED010000289.1 GCA_020446725.1 Parvularculaceae bacterium
GTCGCTGCCGTCAATTTCGATCTCACCGCAACTGCGGCGACTCTCAATCTGCCGGATGCGCTGGAAGCGCCGTTGACGATCGACACGGCGTCTGTCGCCGGAACCTATGGAGTCGAGGCGAAAAAGCTCGACGTATCGGCGCTTCATGCGGAGTTTCTCAATCTCGCGCTGGACGGAAATCTTTCGGTTGCGCGCGGCGAAACAAAAACGCCGGATGTGAAAGCCGCGCTGGCGCTCGGCGGGAGCATGGGGCCGCAGACGCTGCTCAAATTCTGGCCTACGGCGCTTGCGGACGGCGCGCGGGAATTCATCGCGACACGGATGCGCGGCGGCGTCTTCAGCGCGGTCGAGTTTCGCGTCGATATCAAGGAAGGCGATATTGGCGAAGGCGGCGCGCTGGCCGATGACGCGCTCGCCATCTCGTTCAGGGCTGACGGTGCCGAGGTTGATTACGCGCCCGGCATGACGCCGATGACGCGCGTGTCCGGAAAAGGCCTGCTGCGCGGCAACAGTTTCCGCTTCGACGCCGAACAGGCGCATGTCGGCAAGGTGAGAGTGACCGCCGGCGTAGTTGATATGCCGGTGATGGTGCCGAAGGGCGAACCGACGCATTTCAGGTTCTCGGCCGAGGGCGACGCCGGCGATATTCTCGCGATCCTCAATGAAGAACCGCTTGCCGTCTTGAAGGGTAGCCAGTTCGCCGCCGGGCAATTCTCCGGTCAGGCGCGGGCGAAGGTGGAAATATCGCGGCCCAATCTGCGAATCGCGCCGCCTGATTCCTACAAATACAAAGGGCGCGCGACTTTCGGCGACCTCAAGGTCGAAAACATTATCGGCGATGCGACGCTTTCCAGCGCGAAAGGCGCGCTCGATCTGACGACGGAAGGGATGGTGATCAAAGGCGACGCGCAGCTCGCTGACGCGCCCGTCGCGATCGAATGGCGGCAGCGCTTTTTCGGCGCCGGCGACAAGACAATGATTTCTATCCGGGGCGCAGCCAATGCGGCGGCGGCGGACCTTCTCGGCGTGCCGACGCGGCAGATGGTGCAGGGAGAGGTGCCGTTCGTCGCTGAGGCGGTCGGCGGCGTCGATGCGCTGCGACGGATGGATGTCACGGCGGATTTCACGAACGCGGCTCTCGTTTCCGCGCCGCTCGGCTGGGTCAAACCGGCCGGCGTGACGGCTGAGGGAACGGCGACTATTCTCTACGCTAAAACCGGCAATGAGATTTCGCAGTTTTCGCTTGAAGCCGAGGGGGCGAAGATCAACGGCGCGGCGTCCTTTGACGCAGGCGGCGCCGTGCGCGGGTTCGACATTCCCGTTTTCGCGCTCAAAGACGCGGCGGATTTGTCTTTCAGCGGCGCGCGCGGGGAAGACGGCGTCCTCGCGATCGCGGTCGACGGCGCCTATCTCAATGCGGGCGAACTCATACGCACCTTTATCGACGAAGGTTCGGGCGAGGGCGCAAAGGCGGCGACGAAATTGACCGCCCGCATCGATCGCATCGACATGCGGGGCGGGGCTCACTACGCCGATGCGAAACTCGATTTCGGCCGCAGCGCCGATCATATTGAAAACCTCCATTTCTCTGCGA
>JAGRED010000030.1 GCA_020446725.1 Parvularculaceae bacterium
CGGCGGCGGACGGCGCCGACTTCATTCCGCAGGCTGAGCGATCAGGCGCGGCCGCCATTTTGGCCCGGCCGGTTGTCAAAACAGCGCTGCCGCTCATCGCCGATGATGAGCCGCGACGGCGTCTCGCAGAGATGGCGTCGCGATTTTACCCGCGTCAGCCGGCCTTTATCGCCGGCGTCACGGGGACGAACGGCAAGACTTCAACTGCGGTCTTCGCCCGGTCATTATGGGAAATGCTCGGCGAGAACGCCGGCTTCATCGGAACGCTTGGCGCAAGGTCGGGCGTCTTTGAGCGCAAGCTCGTTCATACGACGCCCGATCCCGTGACGCTGCACGAGACGATCGACGCAATGGCTGGGACCGGCGTTACGCATCTTTGCATGGAAGTCTCCAGCCACGCGCTTTCGCAGCATCGCGCCGACGCGGTTCGTTTTAACGCCGCGGCGTTCACGAACATCACGCAGGATCATCTCGATTATCACGCGGACTTCGCCGATTATTTCAGCGCCAAGTTGAGGCTGTTTCTTGATCTGGCGTCGAATGACGCGGCGGCGGTCGTCAATCTTGACGGCGAGGGCGGCGATGAAGTTGCGCAGGCGGCGATGAAGCGCGGCCTGAGGGTTCTCACGACCGGCGCTCAAGGCGAGACCTTGCGTCTCGCGTCGGTTGCGCCCCGACCATCGGGACTTGAGATCGTTGTCGTCGCTGCCGACAAGCGATACGCGTTGATGTTGCCGCTTATCGGCGCCTTCCAGGCGGAAAACGCCTTGCTCGCCGCCGCGATCGTCATCGCAAGCGAGCGGAGCGCAAGCGACGTCCTGCCGCTTCTTGAACAACTGCCGGGCGTGCCGGGGCGAATGCAGCATGCGGTCGATGTCAACGGCGCCGGCGTTTACGTCGATTACGCGCATACGCCGGATGCGATTGCGACGGCGCTCTCGGCCATTCGCCCTCATGCCGCCGGTCGCGTCATCGTCATCATCGGCGCAGGCGGCGACCGTGACAGGACAAAGCGCCCCTTGATGGGAAGAGCGGCGGCGGGCGGCGCTGATCATGTCATCGTGACTGATGACAATCCGCGCACGGAAAATCCGGCGGCGATCCGGCGTGAAGTGATAGCGGGATGCCCTGACGCGGA
Source organism: Parvularculaceae bacterium (assembly GCA_020446725.1). GTDB lineage: Bacteria > Pseudomonadota > Alphaproteobacteria > Caulobacterales > Parvularculaceae > Amphiplicatus. The sequence goes on from JAGRED010000030.1 coordinate 1,139, forward strand.
GGAAATCGGCGATCGCGCCGCCGCCGTATTCAAGGGGATCGCCATGTTGGGGAAGGGGGATGTTCTTCTCATCGCCGGCAAGGGGCATGAGGCGGGACAAATCGTGGGAAAAGAAACGCTGCCTTTCGACGACGTTGACGTCGCGCGCAGGGCGGCGAGGGAGATCGGGAGATGAGCGCAGGATTATGGACCGCTTTTGAAGCGGCGGCGGCGACCGGCGGCGCCCTGTGCGCGCGCGGCGGTGATCCGGATCGCTGGATCGCTGAAGAATGGGCGGCGAAAGGCCTGTCGATCGATACGAGAACGTTGTCGCCGGGCGAGATGTTCGTCGCGCTCAATGACATGCGTGACGGGCATGATTTCCTTGAGAGCGCGTTTGAGCGCGGCGCCTCGGCGGCGCTTGTCGCCCGCGCGCCGGCGAATGCGCCGGACGGCGCGCCGTTGCTCGTCGTCCCCGACACGCTTGAGGGGCTGCGCGATCTTGCGCGCGCCGCGCGTCTGCGCAATTTCGGCAAGCGCGTCGCCGTCACCGGAAGCGTCGGCAAGACGTCGACAAAGGAAATGTTGCGTGCGGCGCTTGAAGGCCTTGGTCATGTTCATGCCTCCGACAAGAGCTTCAACAATCATTGGGGCGTGCCGCTCACCCTCGCGCGCATGCCGATCGACGCTGATTTCGGCGTTTTTGAAATCGGCATGAATCACGCCGGCGAGATCACGCCGCTTACAAATCTCGTCAAGCCGCATGTCGCGGTCGTCACGACGATCGGCGAGGCGCATATCGAGTTTCTCGGTTCGCGCGAGAACATCGCGCGCGCCAAAGCGGAAATCTTTCTCGGCGTCGTCAAAAGCGGCGCAGTCATTTTGCCGATCGACAATGACCAGTTCGGTCTTTTGCGCGACCTTGCGCGCAGGGCTGGCGTCGAGCGCATCATCAGCTTCGGCGAAGCGAAGGACGCCGACATTCGACTTATATCTTATCGCGGCGATGCGTCAGGGTCCGAGATTGCAGCGTCCATATTCGGCGAGACGCTTGACTTTCCGCTCGGCGCGCCGGGCCGTCATCAGGCGATGAACGCCCTTGCGGTCATCGGCGCGGCGCGCGCGCTCGGCGCATCCGCTGCGCGCGCCGCCGCAGGGCTTAAGGATCATGGCGCGGCCGCGGGGCGCGGCGCCCAGACGAAAGTGCGGCTGTCTTCGGGCGCGGAAGTCACCATTCTTGATGAAAGCTACAACGCCAACCCGACATCGATGGCGGCGGCGCTTGCGCTGCTCGGCCAGATGAATCCGAAAGGAAAGGGGCGGCGAATCGCCGTCCTCGGCCAGATGTTCGAGCTTGGGCCGACGGCGCCGGAACTCCATGCGGGCCTTGCAGATCCGCTTCTTGCAGCCGGGGTCGACGCGCTCTATGTCGCCGGCGCCCTCATGGATCATTTATGGGACAAGGCGCCGCCCGCGATCAGGGCGGGGCGCGCCGGGGATGCGCGCGCGCTTGCGCCGTCGATCCTTGAGAGCCTCGAGGACGGCGACATTATCATGGTCAAAGGATCGAACGCGTCTAAGGTGAGCGAAATCGTCGCCGCAATCAAAGCGGCGGCCGAAAGCCCATAAGAAGAATGCCGGCATGTTTTATTATCTGACAAACTTTTCTGACGAATTCGCGCTCTTCAACGTCTTTCGCTACCTGTCGTTCCGGGCAGGCGGCGCAATCATGACAGCCCTGTTGATCGCTTTCGTCGTCGGCCCGCGACTGATCCGCTGGATGCGGAGAAAACAGGGCAAGGGCCAGCCGATCCGTCAGGACGGACCGCAAGGCCATATCATCTCAAAAGCCGGCACGCCGACGATGGGCGGCGTTCTCATTCTGATGTCGCTGACTATCTCGGTGCTGCTGTGGGCGCGGCTCGACAATCCCTATGTGTGGATCGTCATGGGCGTGACGCTGACCTATGGCGCGCTCGGCTTCTGGGACGATTATCTGAAAGTCACCAAACAGACCGCTTCTGGCGTCGTCGGCTCAATCAAACTTGTCATCCAGTTCGCCGTTGCGATTCTCGCCGGCGTCTTTTGCGTCATGACGCTTGGCGGCGCGCCGGATGCGCCGCCGGGGATTGAGAATTCGGTCGCGGTTCCCTTCGTGCCGTTGCAGTTTTTCCATTCCTGGTTCGGCGAAGGCGCGACCGGCGTGCCGATCGGCTGGCTGATGGCGCCGTTTGCAGCCTTCGTCATCGTCGGCGCGTCGAACACGGTGAATTTGACCGACGGCCTCGACGGCCTTGCGACGGTTCCGGTGATGATCGCCGCCGGCGCCTATGGGTTGATCGTCTATCTTGTCGGCAGGGTCGATTACGCCGGTTATCTTGGTGTTCCCTATGTGCCGGGGGTCGGCGAACTCGCCATCATCTGCGGCGCGATCATCGGCGGCGGGTTAGGGTTTTTGTGGTTCAATGCGCCGCCCGCCGCGATCTTCATGGGCGATACGGGCTCGCTCGCTCTCGGCGGCGCCATCGGCGCGATCGCGGTCGCTGCGAAGCATGAAATCGTTCTCGCTATCGTCGGCGGCCTTTTCGTTCTGGAAGGGCTGTCCGTGATGATCCAGATCGCCTCCTTCAAGCTGACCGGGAAGCGCGTCTTCAGAATGGCGCCGATCCACCATCATTTTGAACAGCTTGGCTGGA
>JAGRED010000290.1 GCA_020446725.1 Parvularculaceae bacterium
GACGGCGCTGATTTCATTGCTTGCGGAGAAAACCAACGCCCGCATTCAATGCGGCGGCGGCGTTCGCACGCGGGAAGACCTCGTCGCGCTTTTCGACTCAGGCGTTGCGCGCGCTGTCATCGGTTCGGCGGCGGTGAAGAACCCCGTCGAGGTCAATCGCTGGATCGATGAATTAGGCGCGGACCGGATTTGCTGCGCGTTCGATGTCCGCCTTGATGGCGAGGGGAATTTTCAGGTCGCAACCGACGGCTGGATGAAAGACGGCGGCGTATCGCTCCCGCGCGTGCTTGACGCCTATCCGTCGGGCGGGCTGCGTCATGCGCTTGTGACGGATATTTCGCGGGACGGCGCGCTTACAGGGCCCAATCTCGATCTCCTGCGCGCTGTCATCGGCGGGTGGCCGGACATCGCCGTTCAGGCGTCGGGCGGCGTTTCCTCGCTCGCCGATCTTGAGGCGCTTCGCCGTCTCGGCGCGGCGGGCGTCATCATCGGTCGCGCGCTTTACGAAAAGCGTTTCACGCTGGAGGCCGCGCTTGCCCGCTAAACGCATCATCGCCTGTCTCGATGTGAAGGACGGACGCGTCGTCAAGGGCGTTCGCTTTGAAGGGCACAAGGACATGGGCGATCCGGGCGAGCTCGCCTTGCGCTATCGCGATGCGGGCGCCGATGAAATCGTCATTTACGACATCGCCGCCTCTGCGCGTGGCGCGACGATCGACTATGACTGGTTGAACCGCATCGCGCGCCATCTCGACATTCCGCTCAGCGTCGCCGGCGGCATCAGGTCCGTCGAGCAGGCGATCGCCTGCCTTGAAAACGGGGCGGACAAGGTCTCGATCAACTCGCCTGCGCTCGCCGATCCGTCGTTTATCACCGAGCTTGCGCGCGTTGCGGGCTCGCAATGCGTCATTGTCGGCGTCGATAGCCGGCGGACCGACGGCGACTGGTCGGTATTCCAGTTTACGGGCGACGCCGCGACCATTCGCCGAACGCCGCGCCGCATGCTCGACTGGATTGTCGAGGCGCAGGAGCGCGGAGCGGGCGAAATCGTCCTCAACTGCATGGACAGCGACGGCGTGCGGGAAGGGTTCGATATCGAGCAGATGGCGGCCGCGCGCTCGCGATTGTCCATTCCGCTTGTCGCATCGGGCGGCGCCGGCGCGCCTGCGCATTTTGCGGCGCTCTTCAAGGCGGCGGACGTCTCCGGCGCGCTCGCCGCCGGCATTTTTCACGCCGGCGCGACGAGCGTTCAGGACGTGAAGGAAGCGGTGAGCGCCGCAGGGATTGAAGTGAGGCCATGACGATGCCGCTTGTCGATACGCTGGATTTTGAAAAGGGCGGCGGCCTCGTGCCCGCGATCGTTCAGGATGCGAGAACGCTGGAAACGCTGATGCTCGCCTATATGGACAGGGCCGCGGTCGATGAAACGGTTAAGAGCGGCGAGGCGACGTTCTATTCGCGCTCGCGCGGCGGGCGCTGGCGCAAGGGTGAAACTTCCGGCAACCGCCTCAAAATCGTTTCGATCGCCGCCGATTGCGACAATGATGCGCTTCTTCTGCAGGTCGATCCCGTCGGCCCCGCCTGTCACCGCGGAACGCGAAGCTGCTTCGGAGACGGCGAGGGCGCGCTTGGCGTCGGCCGGCTCGGCGCTCTCGAACGCACGATCGAGCGGCGCGCGAAGGATGCGCCGGCGGAGAGCTGGACGGCGAAGCTCATCGCCGGCGGCGTCAAACGCATCGCGCAGAAAGTCGGCGAGGAAGGCGTTGAATGC
>JAGRED010000291.1 GCA_020446725.1 Parvularculaceae bacterium
CCGGGATCGTTCCTGCTTTTTGGCGATGAAGAAACGAGGCGCATTGCTGTCGACGGCGCGGCGCTTCTCGTCAGTCTCGCCTGAGCGAAATATATTCAGCTTACTGAATAATAATTCTCTAGAGTCGCGCCGCCAGCGATTTTATTGCGGTTTCGTACCGCGCGATGACATTGTCGCGCACAACATGCCGCCCGGATTTCACGACATGCCGGCCGGCTGACCACACGTCCGTGACGACGCGGTCGTCGGCGGCGAAGCATAAGCCGTCGAGCAATCGGCTCTCAGCCAGCGCGCAGAGTGCGGGCGTGCGAGCATCCATCGCGACAAGATCGGCCAGGCGCCCCGCTTCGATCGCGCCGGCGTTTCGTCCGAGCGCCTGTGCGCCGCCGCGCGCTGCGCCGAGATAGATCGTCTCCCCGACGCCGGCGCCGTCGCGGGTCAGGATGTTGCGCGACAGATCGCGAAGGCGCTGCGAATATTCGAGCATTCTCAGCTCTTCGGTCAGCGAGATGCGGACATTGCTGTCCGACCCGACGCCGAAGGCGCCGCCCGCTTCAAGGTAGGCGGGGCCGATAAACGGGCCGTCGCCGAGATTGGCTTCGGTGATCGGACAGAGCCCGGCGACAGCGCCGCTTCTTGCGAGCGCTGCGGCCTCGCCCGGCGTCATATGCGTTGCGTGAACGGCGCACCACCGGCGGTCAACAGGCGCATTGGCGAGCAGCCATTCGACCGGCCGCGCGCCAAGCCAGGCGCGGATATCGTCAACTTCCTTCGGCTGCTCGGCGATATGGATGTGAACCGGCCCGCTCGGATGCGCGCCGAGCGCAGCCGCGAGATCGTCGGGCGCCGTTGCGCGAAGCGAATGCGGCGCAATGCCGATGGCTGAATCTTCAAGCGGCAGCTTTCCGCGCGCCGTCTCGACAAGGCGGTTGAAGCGGTCGACGTCGTTGCAGAAACGCGCCTGCTCGGCGGAAGGCGGCTTCTTGCCGGCGCCGCCATAGATATAGAGCACCGGCAAATGCGTAAGGCCGACACCCGTTTGCGCCGCGGCGGCGAATATCCGCTGCGACAGCTCATCGAGCGCCGCATAGGGCGCGCCGCCCGGCTGGTGATGGAGATAGTGGAACTCGCCGACGGCGGCGTATCCCGCTTCAAGCATTTCCATGAAGACGAGCGCGGCGATCGCCTCGACCTCTTCCGGCCTGATCGCCTGCGCGAAACGGTACATGAGATCGCGCCAGGTCCAGAATGAATCGCGCCCGGCGCTTTTGTATTCGGTCATGCCGGCCATGGCGCGCTGGAACGAATGGCTGTGGAGGTTCGAAAGAGCCGGCAACAGCGTGTCCGCATGAAAGGCGCCTTGCGCCGGCGCGCTGTCGGCGATGATTTCCGAAATGCGTCCATCGTTGATCGTGATGGAAACGTTCGACGCCCAACCGTTCGAAAGGCGCGCGCGTCTGGCGAAAATCACGGTCATTGCTTCAGCTCTCCGGCGAGCGCCGCCAGCGTATTGAGGATGTCGCTGAGAACGGTTCGAAGCGCGCCTGCTTTCGCGCTGTCATAATCGAATGGCGGCGTTTCGGTCGAGAGGTAAAGCGCCTGCGATAGCTCCATCTGGATCGCATGCGCCCCAGTTTCCGGCCTGCCGTAGCGGCGGGTCGTCCACCCCCCCTTGAAGCGTCCGTTGACGACATGGGAATGCGGCGAGCGTTCGGCGATCGCCGCGACGGCGCGTTCGATGCGCGGGTCGCAAGTCGCGCCGCCATTCGTGCCGATGTTGAGATCGGGGAGCGCGTCGTCGAACAGATGCGGGATCCGTGAACGGATCGAATGGCAGTCGTAGAGAATGACGACGCCATGCGCGGCTTTCACGCGCTCGATTTCCGCCGCGAGCGCCGCATGATAGGCGGCGTGATACGTCGCGCGGCGCGCTTCGATTTCGTCAGCGTCCGGCTTTATCTTCCAGATCGGTTCGCCGTCGAAATTCGTCGTCGGGACGAGTTCGGTGGTATTCATGCCGGGATAGAGCGAGGCGCCGGAAGGGTCGCGATTGGCGTCGATGACGTAACGGTGAAAATTCGCGCGCACGATCGTCGCGCCGGGAAGAAGGCCCTCATAAAGGCGATCGACATGCCAGTCTGCGTCGCGAAGCGTGCGGCCTTCCTCGTTCAGTCGATCGAAGACGGCGTCCGGCGCATGGGTTCCCGCATGGGGGACGCCGAGAACGACGGGCCCCTCGCCGCGCGTCACCTCAACGGGGTTGAAATCGGCGCCGCTCATGCTGCGGCCGTCCGGCAGGCGGTGACGGGGCGTCGGGCGATTAATCGCCGATCGAATGGAGAAGTGGTGAGCCCGGATGGGATCGAACCATCGACCCTCTGATTAAAAGTCAGATGCTCTACCGCTGAGCTACGGGCCCACTTCCCTCGATCGTCGTCGGTTTGCGGAAAAACCGAAGCAACAAAACGACTATGCCGCCCTTTTTGGGGGCGGCGGCCGCCTTGAAGCGCGCGGACCATAGTGGCGTCGCCGGGGGCGGTCAACCGGGAAAAGAGCCGGTATTTCAGCCGGTTTTTCACAAGCATTCCTCGCCTGTCTGAGCCTTGAATTCGGCGATGAAATCGGCGAGCCGCCCGGCGGAAATCGCAGCGCGCAGACCCGCCATCATCTGCTGATAATAATGGAGATTGTGCCAGGTGAGGAGCATCGCCCCGAGATATTCGCCCGCTTTGAAGAGGTGGTGGAGATAGGCCTTTGAATAGTCGCGGCTCGCCGGGCAATCGCTTGCCGGATCGAGCGGCGTCTCGTCATCGGCGAATCGGGCATTGGTGATGTTGATCGCGCCGTGCGCCGTCCACGCCTGTCCATGGCGCCCGGCGCGCGTCGGCAACACGCAGTCGAACATGTCGACGCCGCGCGCGACCGCGCCGACAATGTCGCCGGGCTTGCCGACGCCCATCAGATAGCGCGGCTTCCGGGCGTCCATATGGGGCGTCGTGAAGTCGAGCACGCGGAACATCTCCTCGCGTCCCTCGCCGACTGCGAGCCCGCCGATCGAATAGCCGGGAAAGCCGGTCGTCATCAGTTTCTCTAGGCTCTCACGCCGCAAATCCTCGTAATTGGCGCCCTGAACGATGCCGAAAAGCGCCATGCCGGCCGCCGCCTTTTCTTCAAACGCGCGTTTGGATCGTTCCGCCCAGCGGAGCGACAGGCGCATCGAGGCGGCGGCCTTGTCGTGCTCGATCGGAATCGCCGGGCATTCGTCGAGCTGCATCTGGATGTCCGCGCCGAGGAGACACTGGATCTCGATTGAGCGTTCGGGCGTCAGCAGATGGCGCGACCCGTCTATGTGGGAGGCGAAGGAGACCCCCTCCTCCGTCAGCTTCCGCAATGAAGAGAGCGACATCACCTGATAGCCGCCCGAATCGGTGAGGATCGACCGCGGCCAGTTCATGAATTTGTGCAGCCCCCCTAACGCGGCGACGCGTTCGGCGCCCGGGCGCAGCATCAGGTGATAGGTGTTGCCGAGAATGATGTCGGCGCCTGTC
>JAGRED010000292.1 GCA_020446725.1 Parvularculaceae bacterium
TGCTCACAATCCCGGACATGTTTTCCTCTATCTGCAAAGGCATCTAGCCGAGGACGCCCCGCCTGTCAAAGCCGCGCGCGCAGCGCATCGATGCGCGCGCAATCCTTTTCCCGGCCCATCGCTTCCAGCAAGGCGATCTGCTCGGCGACCGACGGCGTGAACACGCCGCCCTGCGCGATGCGCGTCAACGGCCTGACGTCGCGCCATGCGTCCCGCACTTTCATCTGAAACCCGCCGAACGCCTCGATTGCGAGCGGCGCCTGTTCAAAACGGGCGAAGACGGCGGACCGAAACTGACCGCTCGCCGCCGCCGGCGATGGGGGAGACGCGGACCATGCTTTCAACAGCGCCTGCGCATCGCGTTCGCTGAGGAGCAGATCGACATCGCGCACATCGAGGATTTCAGCGCCGGAGAGCGCCGCGGCGGCGCTGCCGATGATCCACCACTCATCCTCAAACGCCGGCGCGGCGGCTGCGATGACGTCAAGCGTCGCCACCAGGCGCGGCCGCCAGCGCGAGGGACCTGCGCCGGCCTTGAACCGTCCCTGCGGCGTCAGAATGTCATTCATGAAACGCCGCCGAGCTTGAGACCCGGCCGCTCATTGTCCCAGATGATCGACATGATTTTCCACGCGCCGTTCTCACGAATGAGATTGTAGAAATTGACGCCGCGCCCTTCGCGCGCCTGCGGCCCCGTTCCGTAGACGGATCGATAGATGCTGCGCACCCGCGCTATATTGCCGAAGACCTCGCACTGGTGATCGATTTCTTCTTCGAGGAATCCCATATCGACGAATTTCTTGTCGACGTCCGCGTGGTGATCGTTGACGGACATGACGGTCGCGAAGGGCGCGCCGTCTGCGTCAAGGCCCGTGCGCACCATCGTCGCGCGCGGATGATAGTGATGTTTGACGCTGTCATAGGGACGCGGACCGGGCGGGCCTGAAAGCATGGCGTAATCTTCGTTGATCATCGCCCTGATGATGCGTTTGTCGTCCGCTTCGCTCATTTGCCCATCTCCTCAAGAATGAATGCCGTGCGCGCCGCCGCCTGACGCGCAAATCGAAGCGTGATCGCCTTGCGCCGCGCCGCCGCCATCGACCGCTCGACCGGGTCGCGCACGATCGCGCCGCCGAAACCGTCCGCGATGATCAGCCCTTCCCCGTCCGGCAGCAGATCGCGCGGGAAATCAGCGTTCACGGCGAAATAGAAGGCGTCGCAAAACCCGAGATAGTCCTCCCACTTTTCATCGGCGGCGAAGTCCGCCTCGCAGGATTTGATCTCGGCGATGACGAGACGGCCCTTTGGGCAAAGTCCCGCCATGTCGGCGCGGCGTCCGTTCGGCAATCGGAATTCCGCCATCGGCGCGAGCCCGAGATCGCGGAAAAGCCGCGACACGCCGCGCGTCAGCGACGCGGTGACGTCAGGCCGGGCGCAGGGCGCAGGCGCGACATCATCATTAGCGGATTGAATGTTCTCCATCTGTTCATGGAAGCGCGGAGAACATGAAAGGTCAAGGCGCATGAAGCCCTGAATCATCCGGTCTTAATTATTCAGCCCTGAAATTCCGGCAGACGCACGACGAGCCCGTCAAGTTCCGCGCGCACGGTGATCTGGCAGGAAAGCCGCGAATTTTCCTTCGGCTCATAGGCGAAATCGAGCATCGATTCCTCCATCGCCTCCGGCTTGCCGACTTTGTCCGCCCACGCCGCATCGACGTAAACATGGCAGGTCGCGCAGGCGCACGCGCCGCCGCAATCGGCGTCAATGCCGGGGATCATGTTCTTGACCGCCGCCTCCATCACGGAAACGCCGGTTTCCGCCTCGACGACATGCTCTTTTCCGGTGTGCTCGATATAGGTGATCTTGGGCATTGCGGCTCTGTCCGGTTTCAGGAAATGAAAGATTTAAGGTCCGTATCGGGATCGGCAAGCCTTGCGCGGTCGATTTCGGTCTTGCCGGCGATGTGCCGCTTTGAAATCGCGAAGGCCGCGGGATCGTTGACGGCGTCGACGGCGAGCAGCCGGCCGCGCTGGAAATACCAGACCGAGAATTTCTTCGCGTCGGGATCGCCGCGAACAACCGTCTCGTCGGCTCCTTCCGAGACGCCGACCGTCTGCAGCTTGACGTCGTACTGATCCGACCAGAACCAGGGGACCGCGTCATAGACGGCGTTCCCGCCAGCCATGTTAACGCCGGCGACTTTCGCCTGCTCGATCGCGTTCGGCACCGATTCAAGGCGCAGGCGCCGCTCATAGATCGGCGAAGGATGGCTGGCGCAGTCGCCCGCCGCCCAGATCGCCGGATCGGAAGTCTGCGCGTGATCGTCGGTCCACACGCCGTTCGCGAGGCGAAGGTCGGCCGTTTCGGCGAGCATCGTCGCCGGCGCCGCGCCGACGCCGACAAGCACCGCGGAGCAGGCGATCTTCTCGCCGGATTTCAGGACGGCGGCGCGAACGGCCCCCGCGCCTTCGAAATGATCAAGCGCCGCATCAAGCCGAAGATCGACGCCGTGATCGCGATGCAGCTTCTCATAGAATTCAGAGATGTCCCTGCCGGCGACGCGCGCAAGCACGCGGTCGGCCATTTCCAGGATTGTAACGTCGAGCCCCGCCTTGCGCGCGGAGGCGGCGACCTCAAGGCCGATATAGCCGGCGCCGACAATGACGATCCGTCCGTTTGCGGACAATACGGGCCGCAGCGCATCGCTGTCGGCGATGGAGCGCAGATAATAAACGCCTTCAAGGTCAGCGCCGTCGCAATTGAGGCGGCGGGGCGGCGCGCCGGTCGCGAGAAGAAGCTTGTCATAGGAAAGCGTTTCGCCGGCGTCTGTCGTCACCGTGCGCGCCGCGGCGTCGACCGCGGTCGCGCGGACGCCGAGGCGGATGTCGACCCGTTGCTGTTCGTAAAAAGCGGCCGGGCGCAGATAGAGCCTTTGCGCATCGAGCTCGCCCTGAAGATACGCCTTCGACAATGGCGGGCGCTGATAGGGGAGTTCGCGCTCCTCGCCCAACATGACGATGTCGCCGTCAAAGCCCGCCTGACGCATGCTCTGCGCCGCCTGCGCCGCCGCCTGTCCGGCGCCGATAATGATCGCCCGTTCCGTCATAAGGGCGCTTCGTTGCCCGACTGCGCCCTGTCGGTCAATGCGGTAAAGCGGCGCCCTCGCGCGGCGCGCCATTGCCAAGCGCGGCGGGCGTCCTATTTTTCCCCTTGTGATTGAATTGTTGTTTCCACTTGAAAATGAGGCGGCGACGAAAAGGCTCGGCGCGGCGCTCGCCGAACGACTCGGCGCCGGCGATGTCGTCGCCCTTTCTGGACCGCTCGGCGCCGGGAAGACGACGCTGGCGCGCGCCGCGATCGCCGCGCTGACCGGACGCGAGGAAGCGCCAAGCCCGACTTTCACGCTTGTCGAAACCTATGAGACGGAATTCTTCACGCTTTGCCATTTCGATCTTTACCGCCTTGAAAGCGCCGAAGAGGTGGTGGTCGACGAAATGGAACTGCTGGTCAAACAATACGGCATCGAGGAATTCCA
>JAGRED010000293.1 GCA_020446725.1 Parvularculaceae bacterium
CTCTTTGAGATCAATGAGGCGTTCGCGGTGGTCCCTATGGCGGCGATGCGCGAATTGAAAATCCCCGCTGAGAAAGTGAACATCCATGGCGGCGCCATCGCGCTCGGCCATCCGATCGGCGCCTCTGGCGCGCGCATCATCGTCACGCTGATCAACGCGCTGAAACAGACCGGCGGCAAGCGCGGCGTCGCCTCGCTCTGCATCGGCGGCGGCGAAGCGACGAGCGTCGCGGTGGAGCTGGTCTGAACCAACGCTGTGCGGGAGCGTCATCCCGTGCGCAATGCGGCGTGAAACGACGCGTTGCAGACACGGGATCGCACTTGGCAAAGGCGCCGGCGAAAATCCAACAGAGATCCCGGATCAGCGATGCAGCGCTTTGCGCTGCATCGTATCCGGGATGACGCCTCCAGGTTGGTGGCGGGCGGGGGCTTAGTTACCCGAACACCTTCCGCAAAATCTCGCTCGTGCGTTTCGCCGGGTTGGCGCGGATTGCGGCTTCTTCCTTGGCGACATAGACGAACATGCCGTCGAGCCCGAATTGCACGCCGTGGCGGATGAGGTCCGTCTTGGCGTCCGCGCCGAGCTTGGGCGCCAGTGGAATGGCTTTCAGCCGCGCTGAAAGAGAATCGAGCGTTTTGATCGCGCCCGCCTGTTCAAGCGCGGTCGTCATGATCGGCGTGAAGAGACCGGTCAGCGGCGTGAACGTCCTCTCTTTGAGATAATCGGTCGCCGCATTGTTTCCGCCGCGCACGATGCCAATGGCGTCGCTGATCGACATCTGCGAAATCGCGTCGACGAAAATCGAACGCGCTTTCGGCACGGCCGCCTCCGCGCCGCGATTGAGCTGCGTTTCAAGCGTGTCGAGCGGGCCTGAAAGCCCGATCTTTGAAAGGCTCGACTGCATGTCCTTCAGGGTCTTCGGCAGCGGAATGTGAATGAGATTGTTGAGGAGAAAACCGTCGGCGACGCCGATGGTCGATATCGCCGAGGCGACGCCGTTATTGAGCGCGGCGCGAATGCCGGCGGCGGCGTCCGCCTGCGTCAGCCCGCCGCCGGCGCCCGGAACGCCGATCGTCGGTAAGCCGTCGACGGCGCAACCGGCGGCGAGAGAAGCGCCGCCAAGCGCGAAAATCATCCGGCGGCGTGAAAGGACGGCGTTGGGGATGCGGGTCATGACGGCCTCCTGTCGATTGTCCGGGCGTTACGGTCGCGCTTCGCGTTACTGCTGCGTCACCGTCGGTTTGTCCGTGAACGGCGTGATGCCGAACTCAGGATAGATCTCGCTCGGGAAATAGAGAACCCCGCCGCGCGAGACGAGCGCGATTTTCTTGATCGCCTTGATGTCGGCGGTCGGATCGCCGGGGACGAGGAAGAAGTCCGCGAGCATGCCTTCCTCGATCGCGCCGCGATCCTTGAAGCCGAGATATTCGGCCATGTCGAAGCTTGCGCGCCGCAGCGCTTCGGCGGGCGTGAAGCCGAAAGTCGTGAACAGCTCGACCTCGCGGTGCAGCTCGAACGCGCCGCCCATGTCGGTGCCGGGAACGAGGAACACGCCGCGATCGTGCAGCATGGTCAGGAATTCGATCACCTTGGCGTAGGAGGCGCGGTAATCGGCGTCTTCTTCCGCGTCGGCGACGTTCAAGAGCGCGACCTTCGCATTGCGCTGGAAGGAGATCGGCATGTTCGCGGCATAATCGGCGACGCCGGCGCGCGTTTCGCCATTGCGGCCGGTGAGGCCGTATTCGTGGATGACGGTCGTCGGGTCGATGACGATGCCGTTATCGACAATCGCCTTCAGCGTCGTTTGAACCTTGTCGCCGCCTAGATCGAGGCCGGCGAATTTGCGCATGCCGGTGATGCGTTTCAGCGTGCGCGTGTCGTCTTCAGGCCCGAGCACCCAGCTCAGCATCACCTGGTTTATATGCGTCAGCTCGTCATAGCCGGCTTCGATCATCGCGTCGGGCGTCGTGAAGGCGGGCACGTGGCCTGCGACGCGCATGCCGCGCGCATGGGCGGCGGCGGCCATCGCCGGAACCCATTCAGGTTTGATGGAGGAATAGATCTTGATCTGGTGATACCCGCCGCGATCGGCGTACATGTTGACGAGGTCGACGGCTTCTTTTTCCGTTGTCGCAAGTTCGCCGGTCGCGTTGTTCGTTTCGCTCTTGCCTTCGATGAAGCCGCTCATCGAGATGCGCGGTCCTGCGAGCGTTCCGGCCTCGATCTTCTCGCGAAGCGGTTCCAGAACGTCGATTTCATTGCCCATGTCGCGCACGGAGGTGACGCCGGCGAGAAGGTTCAGCAGCGCGTCGTCATCGCCGAGATGGGCGTGCATGTCGTAAAGGCCGGCGATGAGCGAACCGCCTGCGCCGTCGATCTCGATTTCGCCTTGCACGTCCGGGGCATCGACGGGGTCGATGCGCGCGATGCGTTCGCCCTCGACGAGAACGGAAGAAGGGCCGGTCATCGACAGCGTCTTCGGGTCGAAGACGCGGACATTGCGGATGCGCACCGGCCTGTCATAGCGATGGGCGTATCGCGTCTGAATATCTTCAAAGCGTTCAGCGCCGTAGCGCGCGGCGAGATCGCGCACGCGGTTTTCCTCCGCCTCGAACCCTTCGCGGATCGCGATGAAGCGCGGCGTCATATAGGCGAGGAAACGATTGTCGGCGTCGAGCACGAAATAGTCGGGATCGAGATCCGCGCCGGAAAGCGCGTAGGTCGTCGCTTCCGCCGCGCCGTTCGCGCCTTCGAGCGTCAGCTTTTCAATCTCGGTCAGCTTGAGCGCGCCGGCGGGCAGCGCCGGCATCGTCCGGTCGTCGTC
>JAGRED010000294.1 GCA_020446725.1 Parvularculaceae bacterium
GAGGAAAATGCAATCCGAGGCGGGTAGGGCGAGCGCCTCCAGCATCATTTCATAGATGCGCGGCTCCGGTTTTCTAACGCCGACCTTTGACGATTCGATGATATGATCGAAATCCTTGAAGATCGCCTGCAACTGCGCGCTGCGCTCCGCGCGGCGCGGCGAGCCGTCGGATTCGATCGAGGGAAAATTGTTTGTGATGCACCCCGTTTTGAGCCCCGCGCCTTTGACCGCGGAGAGGGCGGCGATCATGTCCGGCTTGAAGTCGACTTCGAGGAATCGCGCGAATTCGCGGCCCCTGATTTCATGCCCCGCCGCGCGGGTTTCTTTCGCGAACAGGGCGTCGAATTCCTCCATGCCGATCTCGCCGCGCTCAAACCGCGCGAAGGCGCCGTCATGAAGCCGCGCGCGAATGACGCCGCCGATGAAACGGTCGGGAAGGCCTTGTTTCTTTTCGTAGACGGCGAAATTCTCGACCGGCGATGTCGTGAAGACGCCGCCGAAATCGAAAATGACGGCCTTGAACCGTCTCGTCATGCGTCGCGCGACGCCATGCCGAAGCGTTTCAGGATCGCCTTGTCGACCATGCGTTTCGGCAGGAGGTTCGGCAGCGTCCACATGGCGAATTTGTTTTTCAGGATCGGGTAGCGCGTTTTCGGCTTTTCAGCCGTCAGGATGTGAAGCGCGAGCTGGCCGACGTCTTCGGCTTCAAGCCCCTGATCGCCATAGGCCTGCATCATGTCTTTCATGCGCGACAGGTCTTCGAAATATTCAGTGTTGCGATAGCGATCGACATCAAGCTCGTCCGCTTTCGCCCAGATCGGCGTTTTGATTGCGCCGGGGCCAATGATGATGACGTCGATCCCGTGCTTAATCAATTCTCGACGGAGGCTTTCCGACATCGCTTCGAGCGCATGTTTCGACATGGCGTAGGGGCCCATGAAAGGCGAGGCCATCTTGCCGGCGACGGAACTCATATTGATGATGCGGCCCGGCGCGCCCCGCCGCGAATGATCGGCGCCGAGCATCGGCAAAAACGCCTGCGTCACGCGAATGGGGCCGTAGACGTTGATGTCCATCTGACGCTTCAGATCTTCAAGATCGAGATAGCCGACGGGGCCGGCGACCGCAATTCCGGCATTGTTGATGAGCACGTCCAGCGTTCGTCCGCCGAGCGCCTTCTCTACTTTCTCCGCCGCGCGCCTGATTGCGGCGTCATCCGTCACGTCGAACAGAAGCGGCGTGAAATTCGCGCCGAGCGCGGCGGAAGCCTCCGCCGCGTCTTTCTCTTTCCGGACGCTGCCGAAGACACGCCAGCCGGCGTCGATCAGCGTCTTGGCGATCGCGCGGCCGATGCCGGTTGAAACGCCGGTGACGACGGCGGTTTTCTCAGCTTCGCTCATTTTTCTTCCTTATGTCTTGACCCAGGCGAGGCCTTCCTCGCGCAGATAGTCGCCGGACGGCGTGAAGGCCGACGGGTCATCGAATGTTCCGATCAGAAAATGGCGCTCGCCCGCCCATTTGTCGCTTTCAAATGTCAGCGGCGTGCCGCAATGCGGGCAATGACTGCGCCTGACCCCCGGAGAGCTCGCGTAAAACGAAGGCGGCTCGCCTGTCCATTCGACGCTGGCGGCCATGAAGCCGACCCATGTCGAATAGGCGGCGCCCGTCGTTCGCCGGCAGCTGTCGCAATGGCAGCGCGAGACGAATTTCGGCTCGCCCCTCGTTTTAAAGCGGACCTTGCGGCAATGACAGCCGCCTTCATGCGTCGTCATAGTCCCATTTCTTTCGACAATTCCGCATTCTTCTTCACCATCGCCTGATGCGCCGGGCGCGCCGCGACGCGCTCGACATAATCCTTGACGCGCCCCTCTTTCGGAATGGCGCCGAACATCGTCGCGAAGAAAAGCGTCGACCCCATCACGACATCGGCGGCGGAGAATTTCTCGCCGAGCAGCCATGGGCCTGTCGACAGCGCCTGATTGATCGAGGCCATCACGCGCTCGTAATCGCCATGGCCGGCGGCGGTCGCATTCTCGCGCGTCACCTTGCCGAGCCGGTCGAGCATCATCGGCTCGATGCAGGACGGGGCGAAGAACATCCAGCGATAATAGGCGCCGCGCTTTGGATCATTCGTCGCCGGCGCCAATCCCTTTTCCGGATACAGATCGGCGAGATAGGCGCAGATCGCCGCCGCCTCCGTCACCGCGACGCCTTTGTGGACGAGGGCGGGCAGCTTGCCCATCGGATTGATTTTGAGAAATTCCGGGCTTCGCCCTTCGCCCTTGCGCAGGTTGACGAGCTTCGTCTCGCAGACCCCGCCAAGCTCCTCATTCATCCACAAGGTCGTGCC
>JAGRED010000295.1 GCA_020446725.1 Parvularculaceae bacterium
AAGACGGGATCGCGGCGGCGAAAGCCTGCGCGGTCAACCTGATCGCCCAGATGAATGCAGCGCTCGACGGCGATCTTGAGCGCGTCAGGCGCATCGTCAAACTGACCGGCTTCGTCAATTGCGCGCCGGACTTCACCGACCAGCCGAAAGTCATCAACGGCGCATCGGACCTCATGGTCGCCGTATTCGGCGACAAGGGACGCCACGCGCGCGCGGCCGTCGGCGCGCCGAGCCTGCCGCTCGGCGCCGCGGTTGAAGTCGATGCGATCGTCGAGATTGACTGATGGCGGACGGCGGCGAAGCCGAGGCGGTGACGGCGCGCACCATCGGCGTCATCGACGACATCGCCGCAGCTGACTGGAACGCCGTCGCCGCGCCAGACGGCGGAACGTCCAACCCTTTCGTCTCTCACGCCTTTCTGAGCGCGCTCGAACGCTCGCAATCCGCCTGTCCGGCGACCGGCTGGGCGCCGTGTCATCTCGCGCTTGAACAGGACGGCGCGCTCATCGCCGCCGCGCCGCTTTATGTGAAATCGCACAGTTACGGCGAATATGTATTCGACCATCATTGGGCGGACGCCTATGAACGCGCCGGCGGGCGCTATTATCCAAAGCTCCTATGCGCGGCGCCGTTCACGCCCGCGCCCGGGCCGCGCCTGCTCTGCGCACAGGCGGAAATTAAACCTCTCATCGCTGCGACCATTGCCGGCCTCGCCGAGCGCCTCAGCGTCTCATCGGCGCATGTGAATTTCATCTCGGAAGAAGACGCCGCCATTCTCGCGAACGCCGGGTTTCTCATCCGCTGCGGCGTTCAGTATCACTGGTTCAATCGCGGCTATGAGAGCTATGATGACTTCCTCGCCGCGCTATCGTCGCGAAAGCGCAAGGCGCTGCGGCGCGAACGGCAGAAGGCGCAGGACGGGCTGACGATCAGGCGGATCGACGGCCCGTCAATCACAAAGGAAATCTGGGACGCCTTCTGGCGTTTCTATCAGGATACGGGCGATCGCAAATGGGGCCGTCCGTATCTCACGCGCGCGTTTTTCGATGAAATCGCCGCGACGATGTCCGACAGGATAATGATGGTGATCGCGGAGGCGGAAGGCCGCCCGATCGCCGGCGCGCTGAATTTCATCGGCGGCGAGGCGCTTTACGGCCGCTATTGGGGGCGCACGGAAGACCGTCCATTCCTGCATTTTGAGGTCTGCTATCATCAGGCGATCGACTATGCGATCGAGCGCGGCCTTGCGCGGGTTGAAGCCGGCGCGCAGGGCGAGCACAAGATTGCCCGCGGCTATGAGCCGGTGAAAACCTTGTCGGCGCACTGGATCGCCGATCCCGGCCTGCGCGCCGCCATCGCGCGCTATCTGGAAGCAGAGCGACAGGAAACCGATTACGAGATGGAAGCGGTCGCATCGATGACGCCGTACCGAACGGATGGGTGATACTTCCCCGCATTGATTTGCCGCCCGCAACCAGCCAGAATCGTCGCGCTGGAGATTCCATGGAAAAAGACCGCCGGAAGATGACCCGTATGATCAGACTGCCGATTATCTGCCTTTCTTTCCTCGCTCTCGCCGCCTGCGCGAAAGCGCCCGTTCCGGCGGAGGAAGCGTCGCTGCGTGCGCTCGATGCGGCCTATGTCGCCGCCTGGCTCAACGAAGACAGCGCCGCGCAGGAAGAAGCCGTGCTCGCCCTTTTCGACCGCGGCGCCGTCATCATGCCGGGCGGCGGGCTGCCGCCGGAAGACGGCATCGGCAATCTCAAAAAATTCTGGTTTCCAAACGGCGCCTCGCCGACATTCGTCACGCATTTCGAGCACGACATCGCCAATGTCGACATCGCCGGCGATCTCGGCGTCGTCTCCGGCCGCTACACGCTCGGTTTCACGTATGAGAATCAGTCGATCGCGCAGACCGGAAACTACATGCTTGTCGCGCGCAGCGGCGCAGAGGGATGGCGGATCGTCCGGATGATCTGGAACGATCAGTCCCTGACAGACGTTTAAAGAGGGCGCCGATGACGCTTGGAACGACATACGATCCGAACAACATTTTCGCGAAGATCATTCGCGGCGAAATGCCCGCGATAAAGGTGTTTGAGGATCAGGACGCCCTCGCCTTCATGGATATCTTCCCGCAAAGCCGCGGCCATACGCTCGTCATCCCGAAAAAAGCCGGCGCGACGAATTTTCTTGACGCCGATCCGGCGGATCTTTCGGTGCTGATCGGCAAGGTGCGGCGAGTCGCCGAGGGCGTCGTCGCGGCGCTCGGCCCCGACGGCGTCCGCATCATGCAGTTCAACGGGACGCCAGCCGGGCAAACGGTCTTTCACCTGCATTTCCACATCATTCCGGTCTTCGAAAACGAGCCCGTCAAACGCCACGCCGGAGAAAAAGCCGATATCGCAGAACTTGAAGCGCTGGCTGAAAAAATCCGCGCAGCGCTCGCCTGACTTGAGGTCCGCAGGTTCGGCGGCTGTCTTATGATAACAAGGGGACAATCATGCGCTGCGCGATCGCACTCGCCTTTCTCCTATCGACAGTGACGCCGGCGGTCGCTCGGCCCTATGACGAGATCATGGCTGAGGCGCGCGATGCGTTTGTCGCCGAAGATTTTGCGAAAGCGGCCAATCTCCTGGACGAGGCGCAGATTGAGCGCCCCTACTCTCTCTACTTGACCCGCAATCGCGTTCTGACGCGCATTCTCACAGACCGGATGGAGGAGGCGATCGCGATCGCCGCGGATGTCGCCGATCGCGGCCTCGTCCTCGAAACGCCGGCGAATGAGGCGTTCGATCGCATGCGCGCCGAACCCGCTTTCGCGCCGGTCGCCGCACGGATGGAGGAAAATGCGAAACCGGTCGGCGAGGCGCACGTCATCATGGAATTTGACGAAGCCCGCCTCCTCCCCGAAGCGATGTCGAAAAG
Organism: Parvularculaceae bacterium; assembly: GCA_020446725.1. Lineage (GTDB taxonomy): Bacteria > Pseudomonadota > Alphaproteobacteria > Caulobacterales > Parvularculaceae > Amphiplicatus. Next base: position 2,929 of record JAGRED010000295.1, read on the forward strand.
CGGTGGGCGGTTGCTCGTCGGGTCGGTCAGGACTGGCGAAATACGAGACGCCTCGAACGCGCTTGCGTCATTCGCGTCAATCGACGGCGGCGTGTTCGACATCGAGCAGCGCCGCAACGCCGTCTATGCGGCGGTCAACAACCAGCTTGCATATGAAAACAAGAGCGACGACGCGTTCGCCGCGATCCTCGTGATCGATCCGAAATCCGGCGCCGTCCTCAACCGCCATCTGTTGACGCCGGGCCCTGCGCTGATCGGCGATATCGAAATCGACCGGAAAAACCGCCTCTACGCATCGGACAGCCTGACGCCGCGCCTCTTTGAGGTGACGCCCGGCAAGAATCCGGGCGACGGCGCGACGCGTATTCGCACCATCGAAGACCCCCGCTTCGTCAATCCGCAAGGAATTGCGCTGGACGAGAAAAAGAAGCGCCTATTCATCGCCGACTATCTCGCCGGTCTCTTCGTCCTCGACCTGAAAACCGACGCGGTCGCGCAAATCGCCAATCCGACGGGCGCGCATCTTGGCGGCGTCGACGGGCTTTATCTCTACAAGGGCGATCTCATCGGCATCCAGAACGGAACCTCGCCGCAGCGGATCGTCAGGATCAAACTCGACAAGACCGGCGCGACGGCGCTGGCGGTCGATGTGATCCAGCAGGCGCTGCCCGAATGGAACGAGCCGACGCACGGGATCGTCGACGGCGATGCGTTCCATTACATCGCGACATCGAACTGGCCGGCCTATGACGATGAAGGAAACCTGCGCGAGGGCGCGCGGCTTGAACCGCTGCGCATCATGTCGGCGCCGCTCAACTAGCGGCGCCTCTTCGTCGTTCAATCAACCGCTTAGCGCTCGACGAGAGCCGGCACGCCGCTTTCCGTTTTCGATTCGTCCGGGAGGAATTCGAAGGCGAGCTTTTCTTCGTCATCAGGATCAAGCATCACCTTCACGACGCCGCCCTGCTTCAGCCTGCCGAACAGGATCTCATCGGCGATCGGTTTCTTGACATGCTCCTGGATGACGCGTCCAAGCGGACGCGCGCCCATTTCCTCATCGAAGCCGCGCTTGGCGAGCCACCGCGTCGCGTCCGACGAAAGCTCGAACGTGACGCCGCGATCGGCGAGCTGCGCTTCAAGCTGGAGAATGAACTTCTCAACGACGCGGTCGATGATCTCCGCCGAAAGGCCGCCGAAAGCGACCGTCGCATCAAGACGGTTGCGGAATTCCGGCGTGAACATGCGCCGGATCGCCGCTTCCGTTTCATCATGCTTCTTGCCGCCGGCGAAACCGATGGCGAAGCGCGCGGCGTCAGAAGCGCCCGCGTTCGTCGTCATGATGATGATGACATTGCGGAAGTCGATTTTCTTGCCGTTGGTGTCCGTCAGCGTGCCGTTATCCATCACCTGCAGGAGGATATTGAAAATCTCCGGGTGCGCCTTCTCGATTTCGTCAAGAAGAAGAACAGCATGCGGGTGCTGGTCGATCGCGTCGGTCAATAGCCCGCCCTGATCGAAGCCGACATAGCCCGGCGGCGCGCCGATAAGGCGCGAGACCGTGTGACGCTCCATATATTCCGACATGTCGAAGCGAATAAGCTCAACGCCGAGCAGCAGCGAAAGCTGTTTTGCGACTTCCGTCTTGCCGACGCCGGTCGGACCCGAAAAGAGATATGAGCCTATCGGCTTGTTCGGCTCGCGAAGGCCGGCGCGCGAAAGCTTGATTGCGGCGGCGAGCTGGTCGATCGCCTGGTCCTGCCCGAAGACGACGCGGCGAAGATCATCGCCGATATTTCTCAGCCGCTCGGTGTCGCTCTTTGAAACCGATTTCGGCGGAATGCGCGCCATCTTGGCGACGATTTCCTCGATGTCTTCAACGTCAATCGTCTTCTTGCGCTTGTCGGGCGGAAACAGCATCTGCCGGGCGCCCGCCTCGTCGATCACGTCGATCGCCTTGTCGGGCAGCTTGCGGTCGGTCATGTATTTCGACGAAAGGTCGGCCGCGGCCTTGACCGCTTCCGCCGTATACTGAACGTTGTGATGCTCTTCGAAATAGGGCTTGAGGCCGGTCAGGATCTTCACCGTGTCGTCAAGCGTCGGCTCAGTGACGTCGATCTTCTGGAACCGGCGCGCAAGGGCGCGGTCTTTCTCAAAATGCTGACGGTATTCCTTATAGGTCGTCGAGCCCATGCAGCGCAGCGATCCGGACTGCAAAGCGGGCTTTAAAAGGTTCGACGCGTCCATGGCGCCGCCAGACGTCGCGCCGGCGCCGATGACGGTGTGAATCTCGTCGATAAAGAGGATCGCGTCCTCATGCTCTTCGAGTTCTTTCAGGACCGACTTGATCCGTTCCTCGAAGTCGCCGCGATAACGCGTCCCGGCCAGCAGCGCGCCCATATCGAGCGCGTAGATGGTCGATCCGGCGAGAATTTCCGGCACTTCCTCATCGACGATCTTGCGCGCCAAGCCTTCCGCGATCGCCGTTTTGCCGACGCCCGGATCGCCGACAAGCAGCGGGTTGTTTTTCCGTCGACGGCAGAGAACCTGGATTGAGCGCTCGATCTCCGCCCCGCGCCCGATCAGCGGGTCGATCTTTCCCTTGCGCGCCTTGTCGTTCAAGTTGACGCAATAGGCGCTGAGCGCGCTTTCATTCTTGCCGCCCTGCGCATCCGTCTCTTCATTGGCGCCGCGCGGCGTTTTCGGCTGGCTCTCGCCCGGACGTTTGGCGAGGCCGTGCGAGATGTAATTGACGGCGTCGAAGCGCGTCATGTCCTGCTGCTGGAGAAAATGCGCGGCGTGGCTTTCACGCTCGGCGAAAAGCGCGACAAGGACGTTCGCGCCCGTCACCTCTTCCCGGCCGGAGGATTGAACATGGATGACCGCGCGCTGAATGACGCGCTGGAAGCTCGCCGTCGGCTTGGCCTGATCGTCGCCTTCGGTCTTCAGGTTCGAAAGATCGTTCTCGATGAATTCGTAAAGATTGCGCCGCAGGGCTTCGAGGTCGACATTGCAGGCGCGCATGACCGCGGCCGCGTCCTGATCCGTCGTCAGGGCGAGCAGCAGATGTTCAAGCGTCGCCAGTTCATGGCCGCGCTCTGTAGCAATCGCGATCGCGCGATGAAGAGACTCGTCAAGATTCCTGCTAAACGACGCCAACCTATTCCCTTTCCATCGTACACTGCAGCGGATGCTGATTGCGGCGCGAAAGCTCCATCACCTGCGCCACTTTCGTCTCCGCGACTTCGTAGGTGTAAACGCCGCATACGCCGACGCCGTTCTGGTGGACGTGCAGCATGACGCGGATTGCGTCTTCGGGGCCTTTATTGAAGACAGCCTGAAGCAGCCACACCACAAATTCCTGCGGCGTGTAGTCGTCATTCAGGAGCAGCACCTTGTAAAGCGAGGGCCTTTTCGTCTTGGGCGCCGTTTTCGATACGACGCCGACGCCAAAGCCCGGCCCCTGATTGTCGTCTTCTTCATGCGCCATCGAACGATACGATCTCCTCATCCGGCTGCGCGAATCCGCCGGACGCCCATTAAGTATGTATCGAAATGTGGTTGAAAAGAAGGAAATTGGAAAAACGCCGCCGCAGACGGCATACGCACGAAAGCGTTACTGCTGATTGCGCAAGAAAACGCCCGCGCGACTGGAAGCCGCCCGGGCGTCTCATTTCGGTCCGCAGATCCGCCAGCCAGCTCAGGGCCGCGACGGATTAAGCGCGATAGGACTGAACCAGCTCGACGAATTCGCCGTAACGCTTGGTGAGCGGATCGGCCGCTTCTTTCGCGACGCTCGTCCAGTGGTCGGCGAGCGAAGAGGCGTGGCCGAGGTTCTTCTCGAACGCCGTGCGGGCGAACTCGCTCTGGAGTTCGATGGCTTCCTGGACGCTCTTCGAGGCGAAAGCCGATTTCGCCGTCGAAACGCCTTCCTCAAACTGGTCTTTCACGAAGCCGGCCTGGGTCGAGGCGGCTTTCTCGAAGCCTTTGGCGACAACGCCGGCCGAGGCCATGAACGCCTCAACCGAGCCTTTTTGGAAATCCGCCCAGGCGCTCATGCCCTTGGCGAATTGCTCGTAGCTGTCCTTGAACGATTCCGGGCTGAAAGACATAACGGATTCAAAGGCTTCCGCGGCCGTTTCAGCGTTTTTCTTGCCGGTCATGGGCTTACTCCCTTAATGGTTAGGCGAGCCTATGCGGCGTCGCTTATTGTGCACCGCAACATAGGAGCGCCCGAACCGTCCGTCAAGGGGATTTTTGCAATGCAACAAACCAATTCGGCGAAGATGAAAAATCGAAAATAAGTGCATTTTTAACTTTAACGACTTGTTTACCGACCTTGGCGAGCATGGGCGTTCCGCCGCGAGCGATCTGGGGGCGGCACGCCGCTTGCTGGGGCGATGTATGGCAAGCGTTGTGTGAGACGGGCGCGATCGGGCGAAAATCTTGGCGGAGAAATCCAGATTTAAGTTGCGAAGCGACCCTGGTTTGGCGAGGCTTGGGTGATGGCGGCGGTACTGCGTAGCGTTTTTATCTTATTCATGGCTTTTGCGCTGACGATCGGGTCAGCGCCTGACGCCCACGCCGCCAAGAAGCGGCGCGCGGCGGCGCCGAAATACGCCGCCCTCGTGATCCATGCCGATTCCAGCGACGTGCTCTTTGAGCGCTATGCGGACGCCAAGCGCTATCCCGCCTCGCTGACCAAGATGATGACCCTCTACATGCTGTTCGATGAGATCGAGGCCGGCCGCCTCAACCTCGACAGCGAACTGACCGTTTCCGCCCACGCCGCGGGGCAGCCGCCTTCGAAACTCGGCCTGACCGCCGGCTCCAAAATCGACGTCGAAACGGCGATCAAGGCGCTCGTCGTGAAATCCGCGAACGATGTCGCGGTCGTTGTGGCGGAAGGCGTATCGGGGTCCGAATGGAAATTCGCGCAGGCGATGACCGCGCGGGCGCGCCAGCTCGGCATGCGCTCAACGACCTTCAAGAACGCTTCCGGCCTGCCGAATTCGACCCAGCTGACCACAGCGCGCGATCTCGCGGTTCTCGGCCAGCGCCTGCTGCAGGATCACCCGCAGTATTTTCCCTATTTCAGCACCACCGAATTCGCGTGGAACGGACGCACCTATCTCACCCATAACGCGCTCGTAAAAACCTATGACGGCGCCGACGGCATCAAGACCGGCTATACGCAGCGGTCGGGGTTCAACCTCGTCACCTCCGCGCAGCGCGACGGCACAAGGCTCATCGGCGTCGTTCTCGGCGGACGGTCCGTGCGCACGCGCGACGCGCACATGAAAGAGATCCTAACCAACGCGTTCGCGGCTGTCGCTGACAAGCCGACGCTGATAGCGGCCCTTCATCGCGAGCCGCCGACGCCGCGCCTGAAGCCGACCCTGCTCGCCGAACTGGAACGCAAGAACGCTGTGCCGACCGTCGGCGGCAATGACGAACTGCGCAAGGAGCTGACGATCGCCGCCGCTTCGTTCGGTCCGCTCGGATCAAACGGCGCCGAAGACACGCTAGGCGCGTTGATCGCGGCCGCGGACAGCAATGACTTCAACGAATATGAACGCGTGAAGCTCTCAGCCTTCACCCCTGATGACGACATGCTCGGCGAAGGCGATTTTGACGACCTCACGCGCTGGAGCGTTCAGATCGGCGCCTATTCGACAAAATCGCTGGCTCAAAAGGAGCTTGAGGCCGCCGCGATCGCGTCGGGCCTGACAGAACGCGCCAGATCCGTGACGCCGATGCCGAAGGGCGACGGGTCAACGCTTTATCGGGCGCGCTTTACAAGCCTCACCGAGGCCGATGCGACCCAGACATGCGACCGCATCCGCGCGGCGAAGCTCAATTGCTTCGCCATCCAGGAAGCGGCTACGCGCTAGACTTTTCAAAAGGCGGACTGCAGTTTGCATAGCTCTGGGCGCAGAGTTTTTCTGCGCATGGACGCTTTATGGTTAATGTCGAAAGCCTCTTACCGGTGAAGGCTTCACAGGCCGCGCCCCTTAACCGAGCGTGGGTCGTGTCGGCGGTCGAATTCGCCATCCTCCTGCTTGGCCTCGCCGCGGCCTTTCTAGGCGCCGTGCAATCCATAGCGGCGACCTGGCTGACGTCTTCCGCCTACCATCACGGGATCATCGTCGCG
>JAGRED010000031.1 GCA_020446725.1 Parvularculaceae bacterium
AAGCCAAAACCTCGAGCGCCGCGGGCCTTTTCCAGTTCATCGAGCAAACCTGGCTCTCGGCGGTGAAGAAATACGGCGCCGCCCACGGGCTCGGCGAATACGCCGCAGACATCAAGGCGGGTGAAAACGGGCGCCTTTTCGTCGCCGATGCGGCGCGGCGCCAGGAAATTCTGAACCTCCGCTTCGATGCGGAAAAAGCCTCCGCGCTCGCCGGCGCGCTTGCGCGCGAAAACAAGGCGGCGCTGGAAGGCGCGCTCGGCCGCGCGGTCGACGGCGCAGAACTTTACGCCGCACATTTTCTCGGCGCAGGCGGCGCGAAAAAACTGCTGACGGCCGATCGCGGCGAAAGCGCCGCGCGTCTTCTGCCGGCGGCGGCGAAAGCGAATGCGCCGGTATTTTTTGACAAGGGTCGCGAGCGAACGGTCGGCGAAGTCATTGAAAGCTTCCGCCAGACGATCGGCGCGGCGCGCGAAGTCGTCGCGGACGCGGCCGTGCGGATTGAGAAAAGCCTTGCTCCAATCTTGCGCGACGGTTTCGGCGGATTTTTCGACCGCCCGGTCGAACGCGCCTCCTTCGCGGTGGAACGCACGACGCCGGTTCTCGAAACGAAGGGCCTGTCGCCCTTCGTGCTTGCAGTGTTGCAGGCGCTTGATCCGCGTGAGATCGGCCTCGGCGAGGATTCTTCCCGCCGGCGCGGCGACGAATAACCCGCGCCGCCGTTAGCCTATTCGCAGGCTTGAAGAGACATCCCTTGCGGAAGTTTTGTGCTCGCATCGCCGCACGCTGCGGCAAGCTGTTCCGGCGCAAGTCCTATCGCGCCGGAAAGATCGGCTCCCTGAAGACGCGCGCCGGTGAAGTCGGCGCCCGTGATATCCGATCCGTGGAAGATGGCGTCGCGAAGCTCGGCGTTGGCAAAACGCGCAACGCGAAGATCGGTGCGCGTGAAATCGGCGCCGCCGGCTTTCGCATCGATGAAAGATGCGCCCGACGCAAAGGCCTTGGCGATGATCGCCTTCGACAGGTTCGCGGCGGAAAAGCTCGCGCCGGTGAGATCGGCGCTGGTGAAATTCGCGCCTGCATAGTCGCCCGCGCGAAACGCCGCTTTTTTAAGATCGGCATGCGTGAAGTCGGCTTCCGGCAGCATCGCGGCGGAAAGGTTGGCGCCGGCCATGCGCGCTTTCGTGAAATCGGCGCCGGCGCCCGTCGCCCCTTCGAACGAGGCGCCGTCGAGCAGCGCGCCGAGGAATTTGGTCGCGTTCACCTGAACGCCGGCGAAGACGCTGTTCGGCGCCTGTGCGGCGGTGAAGTCGGCGCCGGAAAGATTGAGGTTCGCTTTGACATCGTCGCCCGTCGCGGTGTCGGCGCCCTCCTTCTTGGCGAATTTGGAAAGCTCCGCATCGACGCGGTTGATCGCATCGCCGAATTCCGGCGCGAGCCGCTCAGCGCCGCCGACGGCGGATTTCAGATGTCGGTTGATCTCGCGGCCGACATTGACGCCCGGCTTTCCGGTCTTTTGAGAGACCATATTGGCGACAAGCGTGAACGCCATGATCATGAACAGAATGATCAGCATGACGATACGGATCATTGTGGGACCTTCCCTCTACGCAATAGCGCGCATAGGACGCCATTCTGGCGGGGAAGGCCTGACGTTCGCTTAAAACTTGCTTTCCAATTGATTAAAATTGGGGGGTCAGGAACAGCCTGTGTTCGCCCCGCAACTGTCGCATCTGAGGCAGGCTCCGGTGCGCACCAGCGTGAACTGGCCGCATTCCGTGCAGGCGTCGCCCTCATAGCCTCTCGCCCGCGCGCGCGCCTCCCGGCCCATCGGCGCGGCGAGGCTCCCTGGCGGCGCCTTGCGGTTCACGGCTTCGGCGAGGCGGGCGACCTGCGCCTCGATTTCCGGCGGCGTTGCGGCGCCCCGGCTTTCAACGGCGCTGCGTTCGACGCCTCGTTCGACATTGCGGCCCTCAAGCCCCGGTTCCTGCAGGCGCAGCCGGTCGAATTCGCCGCCTCGCAGGACGACGAGGTTGTCCGAAACCGTCGAGCGGGAAAATCCCTTGGAGATGAGGCGCGAGGCGTCTTCCTGCGCCTTCTCTCGCGAAACGCCTTTGCCGATCGCGTCGACCGCGGATTCCTGCGGATCGACATGCGCAAGATCGGTGCGGCCGAGATAGGAGATGGCGAGTTCGCGGAAAATATAGTCGAGGATCGACGTCGCGTGACGGATCTGGTCGTTGCCTTCGACCGGACCCGAAGGATCGAACCGCGTGAAGACATAGGCGTCCACGAATTCCTCGAGCGGCACGCCGTATTGCAGGCCGAGCGACACGGCGATGGCGAAATTGTTCATCAGGCTGCGGAAGGCGGCGCCTTCCTTATGCATGTCGATGAAAACCTCTCCGAGCTCGCCGTCATCGAATTCGCCGGTGTGCAGATAGACCTTGTGTCCGCCGACGATCGCTTTCTGGATATAGCCCTTGCGGCGATCGGGAAGACGGCGCCGTCCGGGCGTGCGTTCGATGATGCGCTCGACGATGCGCTCGGCGACGATCCGAGATTTTTCCGACGCCGGCGCGTTGGCGATGATGTCGGAAAGGCTTTCCTCATCGCCCTCTTCTTCCTCGGCGGCGAGGAGCGAAGCAGCAAGCGGCTGCGAGAGTTTCGATCCGTCGCGATAAAGCGCGATCGATTTAAGCCCGAGCTCCCAGGCTTTGAGATAGGCGCCAGCGCAATCGGCGACAGACGCCCGGTTCGGCAGGTTGACGGTTTTCGAAATCCCGCCCGACACGAAAGGCTGCGCCGCGGCCATCATTTCAAGATGCGCTTCGACGGAAAGCGACCGCTCGCCGATGCGCCCGCAAGGCGTCGCGCAGTCAAAGACGGGATAATGCTCAAGTTTGAGGTGCGGCGCGCCTTCGACGGTCATCGCGCCGCAGCAATAGAAATTCGCCGCGTGAATGTCCTCGTCGCTGAAGCCGAGATCGCGCAGGACCTGATAGCCCGAATGATCCATCTGCTCGTCGGCGAAGCCGAGAATGTGCCGGCAGAAGTCCTCGCCGAGCGCCTGCGGCGTGAAGGCGAAAGTGAGATCGAAGGCGAGCTTCAGGCGGTCTTCAAGCGCTTTGAGATGCTTGTCGGCGAAGCCTTCATTGCGCAGCGCTTCGGGATAGACGCCGGGCGCGCCGTCAATCGTGCCGCGTCCGACCGCGTAATCCGTAATGTCCGCAATTTCGCGTTCATCATAGCCGAGCGCGGCGAGCGCGGCGGGAACTGCGCGATTGATGATCTTGATCTGTCCGCCGCCAGCGAGCTTCTTGAATTTGACGAGCGCGTAATCCGGTTCGATGCCGGTCGTATCGCAGTCCATGACAAGGCCGATCGTGCCTGTCGGCGCGATCGCGGAAACCTGCGCATTGCGGAAGCCGTTGATGCTGCCAAGCTCATAAGCCTCATTCCAGACCGACTGCGCGCGGCGGGCGAGGGCCGGCCACAAACAGGCGTCGGCGTCGAAAATGCGCGGCGCGACCTTGAGATCCTCAAAGGCGTCCGACGCCTTGAGGCCGATCGCGGCCCGGCGGTGATTGCGGATGACGCGCAGCATCGCGTCACGATTGTCGCGCCAGGCCGGAAAGGCGCCGACCGCGCCCGCAAGTTCCGCAGAAGCGCGATAGGCCGCGCCGGTCAGGAGCGATGTGACAGCGGCGGCGATCGCCCGCGCCGTCGGACTGTCATAGGGAACGCCCGCCGCCATGAACAAGGCGCCGAGATTGGCGTAGCCAAGGCCGAGCGTGCGGTAATCGAAAGATTTTCGCGCGATTGTCGGCGAGGGGAATTGCGCCATCGCAACCGATATTTCGAGCGCGACCGTCCACAGGCGGCAGGCGTGTTCGAAACCGGCGATGTCGAAACCTTCTTCGGTCTTGAATTTCAGAAGATTGACCGAAGCGAGATTGCAGGCGGTGTCGTCGAGAAAAAGATATTCCGAGCACGGATTGGACGCGCGAATGTCACCGCCGGCGGGGCAGGTGTGCCAGGCGTTCGTCGTATCGTGGAATTGAACGCCGGGATCGGCGCATCGCCAGGCTGTCTCGGCGATCAGCTCCCAGAGCTTCCTCGCCTTGATCACTTTCGCGGTTTCGCCGTCGACGCGACGCGTCAGCGCCCAGTCGCCGTTCGCCCCGAGCGATTCAAAAAACGCGTCCGTCAGGCGCACCGAATTATTGGCGTTCTGTCCGGCGACGGTCCGATAGGCCTCGCTGTCCCAGTCGAGATCGTAGCGGGCGATTTCAATGGAGCGGTGTCCGTCGCGGGCGAATTCGATCGCGCGGCGGCAGGACGCCTCCGCGACGCCCGCCTTTTTCGCGTTGCGGATGGCGATCTTGAGCGCTTCGTTGCGGCGCGGATCGATGCGCGCCTCGCCTTCAATCGCCCAGCAGGCGGCGACGATTTTCGGCAGATGACGCGCAAGAACGCGCGACCCGGCGACGAGCGCCGCCACCTTTTCCTCTTCGACCGCCTTCCAGCGGATAAAATCCTCAATGTCCGGATGATCGCCGTCGACGACGACCATCTTCGCGGCGCGCCGCGTCACGCCGCCGGACTTGACGGCGCCCGCCGCCGCGTCGCCGACTTTCAGGAAACTCAAAAGGCCGGAACTCTTGCCGCCGCCCGAAAGCGGCTCGCCCGCGCTTCGAAGACTCGAAAAATTGGCGCCGGCGCCGGAGCCGAATTTGAAAAGCCGCGCTTCGCGCGCCCACAAATCCATGATGCCGTTGTCGCCGACAAGATTGTCATCGACCGATTGGATGAAGCAGGCGTGCGGCTGCGGGCGCTCATAGGCGTTGTCGGATTCAACGACGGAGTTCGACGCCGGGTCGACGTAGTAATGGCCGTGGCTTTCGCCCTCGACGCCATAGGCCCAGTGAAGGCCGGTGTTGAACCATTGCGGCGAATTCGGCGCGGCGATCTGGCGCGCGAGCATCGCCGTCATTTCATCAACGAAAATCTGCGCTTGCGCGGCGTCAGAAAAAAATCCCGATTTCCAACCCCAATAGCCCCAGGCGCCGGCCATCCGGTCGAAAACCTGGCGCGCGCTTTTCTCCGGTCCGTATCGTTCGTCGGCGGGGAGCTTCGCGAGCGCGGCGACATCGGGGATCGCGCGCTGCAGAAAGGCGGGCACGCCTTTTTCGGCGACCCGGCGGGTTGCGGCCGGCACGCCGCTCCGCCTCAGATATTTCTGGGCGAGAATGTCGACAGCGGTCTGGCTCCATTCCGCCGGCGCCTCGATATCGCGCGCTTCATGGAGGATGCGTCCGTCGGCGGCGCGGATCTCGCTGTCGGTCGTGCGGAAGCGGATGCCGGCATAGCCGCCGCCGGATTCCGTCGAATAGTGACGTTGAAATCGCATCGAAGACGTTTTTCCTCAAAAGCGCGGCTTATTCTAGCGGTCAGGCGACGTCTTCACAATGTTCGCCCAGCGGGGCAAGAAGGCGAAAGTTGCTGTTTTTACGTGATAATTTTACAGTTTTGCGACTTTCGCACGACGCGACGTCCGACTTCTGCGGCGGCGAGCGGCCTTGGTGGACGGCGAGGGCGGGCGGCGCCATATTCCGGCCGATTCGCTGCGCCATTGATGGGGTCCATCAATGCGCCGAAACTCGATAGGATTGGCCCGGACTGGATTATGCTGACCCAACTTTTCGCCTGGTGGGATTCGACGACCTATTCGACGGAGCTGACGCTGTTGCGCCGCGGCGCGCGCCTTGTCGGCCGGGACGAGCAGGGCAACCGTTATTACGAAGAACGCGATCCGAGCGGGCCGGACGGCTACAAGCGTCGTTGGGTGAAATATCACGGCGTTGCGGAGGCCTCGCGCGTGACGCCCGACTGGCATGGCTGGCTTCACCACACGTTTGACGAACCGCCGACTGTTGCGCCGCTGAAGCGCCGCGCCTTTGAACAGGATCACCTGCCGAACATGACGGGCACGCCGCTCGCCTATCATCCGCCGGGAAGTCTCGCCCAATCGGGCGGTCCGGCTGCGCAGCGCGACTATGAAGCATGGTCGCCGGAGAGCTGACGGGAACCGCGATGTCGAAGGGTCAGCTGTTTGAGTCGATGATCGGGGTCGTCGTTCTCGCTGTTGCGGCGGCGTTTCTTTCCTACGCCTATCAGACGAGCGGCCGCGCGCTGACGGCGAGGACGTATACGCTGAACGCCGTCTTCGGGCGCATTGACGGCGTGACGCCCGGCTCTGAAGTGAGGATCTCCGGCGTGAAGGTCGGATCGGTCGCCGACAGCATTCTCGATCCCGCGACGTTCGAGGCGCGTGTTGCGCTTTCCGTCGCGAAGAATGTCGAAATTCCCGAAGATTCGGTTGCGAAGATCGTGTCTGACGGTTTGCTTGGCGGCGCGCATGTTTCCATCGAACCCGGCGCGAGCGATGTGATGCTCGCCGAAGGCGAAACGATTTCAATCACCCAGGGTTCTGTCGATCTTCTCGGTCTCGCCGTACAGGCTTTCACCAATCCGGCGACGCCGGCGAAATCAGAAACCGCAGCGCCCGGCCTTGAAGACCTTGGAGAGTTGCAATGAGGCCGATCGCAATCGCCGCCGCCATCGCGACGCTGCTCGCAGGCGTCGCTGCGCAGGAAGGCGATCCCGTGCTTGACGCGCTTAATCAGACGCCGGCGGGGCCGAGCGAACTCGATGCGCTGTCGCAGGGCGCTGAATCGGATTTTCCCGATATCGAGAAAGCGGCCGCGCGCCAGCCTGTTTCCGTGACGGTTCGCGCGCTCAACAAGGTGACGGCGAAATACACTGACATCGTCATCAATATGGACGAGACGGCCAAATACGGAACGCTCGAACTGACGCCGCGTTATTGCGACAAACGTCCGCCCGAAGAGTTTCCCGAAACGACCGCGTTCATCGAAATCGTCGACGCCGGCGGCAAACGTAAGTCCAATTTCAAGATTGAACCCAAAGAAGCGGAAGTCGATGCGCCGGTGATTGAGGTCGCTCATGCAGGGACGGATGCCGCGTTGCCGGGCGCTGCGCCCGCGCTTCCCGAGAACATGATTTTCAGCGGCTGGATGTTCGCCTCGAGTCCCGCGCTCAACGGCCTTGAACACGCCGTCTACGACGTCTGGGTGATCGACTGCAAAACGGTCTCGGTCGATAATTGAGGCGCGGCCGAAAAATCCGCCTGCAGCGGGATAAGCGCTTCAAGAAGACGCTGATAATCAGCATCCGGACATTCCCTGACGCCGAACTGCGCCAGATGCGGCGTATGGAACTGCGTGTCGAGCAGGTGAAATCCTGTCGCCTTGAGGCGCGCGATCAGGTGAAGCATCGCAATCTTGCTCGCGTCCCGCTCGGTTGAGAACATGCTCTCGCCGCAAAATATGGCGCCGATGGCGACGCCGTAGAGTCCGCCGACCAGTCGATCTTCCCGCCAGCATTCAACGCTGTGCGCGTATCCCATATGATGAAGGTCGAGATAGACTTCCTCGATTGCGTGATTGATCCAGGTGTCGTCTCTTCCTTTCGCCTTGCGTGCGCAGGCGGCGACGACATCGGCGAACGCGGTGTTTACCCTGACTTCGAACGGTTCTCGCCGCAGCGTGCGAAGAAGGCGCTGCGGCGCGCGCGCTTCATCGAGCGGCAGAAGGCCGCGAAAATCCGGAAGCACCCACATCGCCGCATCGTCCGAGCGCGACCTGGCCATCGGGAAATAGCCGAGGGTGTAGGCCTTCAGCAGTTCGTCAGGATCGATGCGGGCGGACGCGTCACGCGGCATGCGCGAAATATCGGGTGCGCTGCGGCGGCGCGCAAGACGTCGGCGTCAATGCTCTTCCGCGCCGGCGAGCCATTCTTCGAGCCAGTGAATGTGGTAATCGCCGCGCTGGAAGTCCGGCTCTTCAATCAGGTCCTTGAAGAGCGGGATCGTCGTCTCCACGCCGGTGAGCTGCATTTCATCGAGGCATCGCCGCAAGCGTTTGATGCAGGTTTCGCGGTCGTCCGCGAAAACAATGAGTTTGCCGACCATCGAGTCGTAATAGGGCGGTATCCGGTAGCCGGTGTAGATGGCGCTGTCGAAGCGAACGCCCGGTCCGCCGGCCGCGTGGAAATAGGTGATCTCGCCGGGCGACGGGCGAAATGTTTTCGGATTCTCGGCGTTGATACGGCATTCGATCGCGTGGCCGCGAAAGACGACGTCTTCCTGCCGGAACGAAAGCGGCAGGCCGGCGGCGATGCGAATTTGTTCCCGAACAAGATCGATGCGCGTCACCTGCTCCGTGATCGGATGTTCGACCTGCAGACGGGTGTTCATCTCAATGAAATAGAACCGACCGTTCTCATAAAGAAATTCGATGGTGCCGACGCCGAGATAGCCGAGTTTTGCGATGGCGCCGCGGGCGATCTCGCCGATTTCCCGGCGTTCCTTTTCGGTGAGCGCCGGGGACAGGGCTTCTTCGAGCACTTTCTGGTGGCGCCGCTGGAGCGAGCAATCACGTTCGCCAAGCTGCACGACATTGCCGTGGCTGTCCGCAATGATCTGGATTTCGATATGGCGCGGCTGTTCGAGATATTTCTCGATATAGACGGCGTCATCGCCGAAGGCCGCCTTCGCTTCCGCTTTCGCGGTCGAAAGGGCCTCCGAAAGCGCGCCGGCGTTCTTCGCGACCTTCATGCCGCGCCCGCCGCCGCCCGCCGCCGCTTTGACAAGTACAGGGTAGCCGATCTCGTCGGCCCATTTGCGCGCCTCGTCGAGCGACGCGATGGCGCCTTTGCTGCCCGGCACGAGCGGAATGCCTGCGCCGCCGGCGGCTTCCTTCGCGGAAATCTTGTCACCCATGATGCGGATATGATCCGCGGTGGGGCCGATGAAAGTGATGTTGTGCGCGGCGATGATGTCGGCGAAACGGGCGTTCTCGGAAAGAAAACCGTAGCCCGGATGGATCGCGTCCGCATTCGTAATTTCCGCCGCGGAAATGATCGCCGGAATATTGAGATAGCTGTCCTTGGGCGGCGGCGGTCCGATGCAGACGCTTTCATCCGCCAGCTTCACATGCAACGCTTCCGTGTCCGCTGTCGAATGCACGGCGACGGTGGAAACGCCAAGCTCCTTGCATGCGCGGTGCACGCGCAGCGCGATTTCGCCTCGATTGGCAATCAGGACTTTCTGGAACATCTCGATCGCTCGACGGGTTTGCGGCGAAAATTATTCAACGACGATCAGCGGCTCGCCGAACTCGACCGGCTGGGCGTCGCGAACCAGGATTTGCTTGACGACCCCCGCCTTCGGCGCGGCGATCGGGTTCATCGTCTTCATCGCTTCGACGATCATCAGCGTCTGGCCTTGCGCGATCTTGTCGCCGACTTTGACGAAGGGCTCGGCGCCGGGGGAGGGCGAAAGATAAATCGTCCCGACCATCGGCGAATTAATCGCCCCTGCCGGCGGCGCTCCGGCGGAGGCGGGTTCGGCTGCGGCTTTCGCGTCGGCGGGTCTCGCCGCTGCGGGCGCAGCCGCAGGCGCGGGTCCGGCGGCGTAGGCGATCGCAGGGCCCGCGGCGCTTCTTGCGACCCGCACCCGGAAGTCCGGTTTCTCGATCTCGATCTCGGTGAGGCCCGTTTGATCGAGGATCGCGGCCAGTTCGCGAATCCAGGCGGCTTCCATCGCGTTCGGTTTATAAGCGCTCATTCTGCCGGGGGTCCCCTTTCGGCGGATTAAGGAAAGGGCTTCTTGTCGATGAGCCGGATCAGGGCGTCAAGCGCCGTCAGGTAACCTGCCGCGCCTAGCCCGCAGATCACGCCGTCGACGGCCGGGCTGATATAGGAATGACGCCGAAACGCCTCACGGGCGTGAACATTGGAAAGATGAAGCTCGATCTTGGGGATGCTGATCGCCTTTAGGGCGTCATGGAGGGCGATCGACGTGTGTGTGTACGCCCCCGGGTTGAGCGCCAGCCCGGCTCCTTTCGCGCCCGCTTCCTGAACCCAGTCGACCAAGACGCCCTCGTGATTTGACTGTCGGAAGGCGATCTTCCGGCCGGCTTTGGCGGCTTCGGCGTCCAGAACCTTGCCGATATCGTCAAGGCTTGCCCGCCCGTATATTTCAGGCTCGCGCGACCCGAGCAGGTTGAGATTGGGACCGTTGAGAACATAGATCGTCATGCCGTGGGCCTTTCCTCGCCGAGGCGGCGCTTGCATCCGCAGGCTCAAGCCTACACATACAACTCCGTTCGTTATTCGAGTGCAAACGGCGACTGCTTGTGGAACTGAAAATCAACGGCGAGAACATGCGCTTTGACCGGCCAATGACCGTCGGCGAGTTGATCGTCGCACTCGGCCTTGAGCCGCGCAAGCTGGCGATTGAACGGAACCTCGAAATCATTCCGAAATCCGCATACGGCCAAACCAGCCTTGCGGATGGCGATCGTCTCGAAATTGTTCATTTTGTCGGAGGAGGTTGATCCGTGTCTTCGCCACTCGTCATCGCAGGCCGAACTTTTCAGTCCCGCCTGATCATCGGCACCGGCAAATACAAGACCTATGAAGAAAACGCCCGGGCCGCCGAAGCGGCGGGCACTGAGATGGTCACGGTTGCGGTGAGGCGGGTCAATCTGACGGACCGCGACAAGCCGATGCTGGTCGATTTCATCGATCCTAAGAAATACGTCTATCTTCCGAATACGGCTGGCTGTTTTACGGCCGAGGAAGCGGTCAGAACATTAAGGCTCGCCAGGGAAGCGGGCGACTGGTCGCTTGTCAAACTCGAGGTGTTGGCGGATCAGAAAACGCTCTACCCGGAAATGGAAGAGACGCTGAAAGCGGCGAAGCTGCTCATCAAGGAAGGCTTCGACGTAATGGTCTACTGCTCGGACGATCCAGTTTTCGCGCGCAAACTTGAAGATGCCGGTTGTTGCGCCATCATGCCGCTCGGATCGCTGATCGGGTCCGGTCTTGGCATTCTCAATCCCGTGAATATCCGCCTGATAATTGAACAGACGTCCGTGCCCGTGATTGTCGATGCAGGCGTTGGCACCGCTTCGGACGCCGCCGTCGCGATGGAACTTGGATGCGACGGCGTGTTGATGAACACGGCGATCGCCGAAGCGAAAGACCCGATCCTTATGGCGTCGGCGATGCGCCACGCGGTCATCGCCGGCCGCGAAGCTTATCTCGCTGGACGCATGGCGAAGAAAAGATACGCCGATCCTTCGTCGCCGCTCGCGGGCCTTATCTAGAAATCAACGGCTCTTTTTGGCGGTTGCAATCGCCGCTTTGACGTCGTCAGGACGAAAACCCTGAACGATCTCGACGAAGTCGCCGTCGAGTGACGCGATGATGAATGTCGGCGTGCCGTCGATCCCAAGTTCCTGGGCGGCCTGCCTGTCGCCGGCGATGATGGATGAAAAAGCCGGGTTTTTGGCGTCAGCTTCAAGTTTCTTGACGTCGAGACCGAGCTTGCCGGCGATTTCCTGAATTCTTTTTTCCGTCACGATCCCGTTTTCTGCGAGCATTGCGAAATGGAGATCCTGATATTTTCCTTGGGCGCGTGCGGCGAGCGCATAACGGCTGGCGGTATCTGATTCTTCGCGCAGAATCGGAAACTCCCGGAAAGCGACCTTCACTCCAGCGTCTTTCTGCGTCAGCTCCCGTACGAAGTCGGCGCTGCGTTTGCAAAAGCCGCAATGATAATCAAAGAACTCAACGACAGCGACTTTGGCGGCGCCGGGATTTTTTCCAGCGATATAGCCGCTGTCAGCCGAAAGGAACTCAGGAAGATGCTTTCTAACAGTGTCCTTGACGTGGTTTTCCGAATAGAGATTGAGCGCTTCGACGATGATCGAGGGATCTTCGCGTATTGTGTCACGGACGATCTGGGCGATTGTTTCTCGATCCATGTCCGAGGATACGTCGCGCTTTGACTGTTGCGCCGACAC
>JAGRED010000296.1 GCA_020446725.1 Parvularculaceae bacterium
AACCGCTGCGCGGCGGCGCTCGTCAATGTCATGGGCGCAAAGCTCGTCTTCGACGCGGCCGTTCGGTGCAAGGCGGAAACCGTCGTCTTCATTTCCACCGACAAGGCCGTCAATCCGTCGAGCTTCATGGGTGCGACGAAGCGGATCGCGGAACTCTACGCGCAGGCGCTCGACGTCGCGCAGAGCGATACGCGATTCACGACCGTTCGCTTCGGCAACGTCTTCGGATCGACCGGATCGGTGGCGCCGTTATTTGCACGCCAGATCGCCAATGGCGGACCGCTGACCGTCACGCATCCTGATATCAAACGCTATTTCATGACGACGCGCGAGGCGGTTCAGCTTGTGTTGCAGGCCGCGAGTCTTGAAAGCGGCGAAAAGTCGATTGTCAGCCATGACGGGCGGGTCTTCGTTCTCGATATGGGCGAGCCGGTTCTCATCCTCGATCTCGCCAAGCGGATGATCGAGGCGTCGGGCCTCGCGCCGGGCAAGGATATCGAAATCCGGTTCACCGGCCTTCGGGCGGGCGAAAAACTGTTTGAAGAAATCTTTCTCGATACGGATAAGCTGGTGCGCACGGGCGCCGACGGCGTCCTGCTCGGCTCGCCGGCGATGATCGACCTGCCGCTGCTCAATCCGCGTCTCACCGATGTCGTCAAGGCGGCCCAGGCGGCGGACCAGAAGTCGCTCGATGAAGCGGTGCACGCGCTGGTGCCGGAATTCACCCCGGCGGCGGGCGAGGGCAAGAGCGCCAAGCGGACGCCGCATTAGGCCGCGTTCCGGTCGGGGTTGTTCGCCGCGGCGCGCTTGGCTAAACGACGCTGGCATTCTCCGGAGCTCATTCATGACGACCGTAACGCCCGTCCGGCGCGCCCTCCTTTCCGTTTCCGACAAGTCCGGCCTTGAAGCCTTCGCGAAGCGGCTCGCCGCAAAGGGCGTCGAGCTTGTGTCGACAGGCGGCACGGCGACGATGTTGCGAAGCGCCGGGCTCAATGTCCGCGACGTGTCTGAGTTGACCGGATTTCCGGAAATGATGGACGGCAGGGTCAAGACGCTGCACCCGAAAGTTCATGGCGGGCTTCTCGCGCTGCGCGACAACGCCGAACACCTCGACGCCATGAAAGCCCATGACATTGCGCCGATCGACCTCCTCGTCGTCAATCTCTATCCGTTTGAGAAGACCGTCGCGGCGGGCGCCGATTATGAAACCTGCGTCGAGAATATCGACATCGGCGGGCCGGCGATGATCCGGGCGGCGGCGAAGAACCATGGCGGCGTCGGCGTCGTCACCGATCCGGACGATTACGAGCTTGTCGCGGCTGAGATCGAAACGACAGGCGGTCTGACGCTGGAGACCAAAAAGCGTCTCGCCGCCGGCGCCTATGCGCGCACCGCCGCTTACGATGCGGCGATATCGACATGGTTTGCGGCCGA
The DNA here is from genome assembly GCA_020446725.1 of Parvularculaceae bacterium. Lineage (GTDB taxonomy): Bacteria > Pseudomonadota > Alphaproteobacteria > Caulobacterales > Parvularculaceae > Amphiplicatus. Next base: position 1,435 of record JAGRED010000296.1, read on the forward strand.
AATCGGCGATACGTTCCCCAGGCGCTTCGCCATCGCCGGCGCACGCGCGCAGACGCTGCGCTACGGCGAGAATCCGCATCAGGAAGCCGCCTTCTACACAAGCGGCGCTGAGCGCTGCGGCGTCGCCACCGCGCGCCAGCTTCAGGGAAAGGAGCTTTCCTACAATAACCTCAACGACACCGACGCGGCGTTTGAGCTGATCGCCGAGCTTGGCGTCAAAAAGCCGACAGTCGCGATCATCAAGCATGCAAATCCCTGCGGCGTCGCATCGGCCGCAACGATGAGCGAGGCTTACGATCTGGCGCTCCGCTGCGATCCTGTTTCGGCTTTCGGCGGCATCATTGCGCTCAACCAGCGCCTTGATGCTAAAACGGCCGAGAAAATCGCCGCAATTTTTTCGGAAGTCATCATTGCGCCGGAAGTCGATGATGAGGCGCTTGCCGTCTTGAAGGCGAAGAAGAACCTGCGCGTCCTTGCAGCGGGCGGCGTTCCCGATCCCGCCGCGAAGGGTCTTGTCATGCGCCCGCTCGCCGGCGGTTTTCTGCTGCAATCGCGCGATGGCGGCCGCATTGACGAAAGCGCGCTCAAAGTCGTGACGAAGCGGGCGCCGAGCGGGGATGAAATGCGCGATCTCGTTTTCGCATTCCGGGTCGCCAAACACGTGAAGTCGAACGCGATCGTCTATGTGAAGGGCGAGGCGACGGTCGGCATCGGCGCCGGACAGATGAGCCGCGTCGATTCAAGCCGCATCGCCGCGCATAAATCGGCCGACGCCGCGAAAACGGCGGGGCTTTCCGAACCGCTCGCCAAAGGATCGGTCGTCGCCTCGGATGCGTTCTTTCCGTTCGCGGACGGGCTGCTCGCTGCGGCGGATGCCGGCGCGACCGCGATCATCCAGCCGGGCGGCTCAATGCGCGATGACGAGGTGATCGCAGCGGCGGATGAGGCGGGGCTCGCCATGGTCTTCACCGGCATGCGCCATTTCAGGCACTAGCGCGCCGGGCGTTTTGACAGGGCCGGACGGCCGCGGCGCTTCAATTCCTTGTTCGTCGGCTTTCCTGAAAACGGCGCCCGCATGGCGCCTGCGCGCGTTCCGGTTTTCGTGTTTTTTTCAGTCTTTTCGCGGGGTCCAGCCGCGAACGGCGCCCACTTTTTTTCGAGGAGGCGCCACATTAGCGAGGACGCGAAAGCGCCCGTCGCGCAGATGGGGCGTCGCCTGCGCGAGAGTGTCATGCCGCGCCGGGGCGGCCTGTAGCCGCGCAAGACGCAAGGGTTCACTTGTCAAAGAGCCGGCGCGCCAAGCGGAACGGCGCGCCCATAACAAAAATCGGCGCCGCTCCGGGGAGCGCCGCCGACGGGATCAATCCAAGGGCAGGATGCGTTTGCGATCAAGCCCCTCTTTTGGGGAATGTCGCACGCAGGATTCACGTGACAGGAGAAAGTGTCATCCCGGATGCGCTGCAGCGTGTAACGCTGCCGCGCGGGTCCGGGATCGCTCGCCGCGTCGACCGATCCCGGAGCTGCAGCCTGTTATTTCCCGCCCGTTCGTTCAACGAGATCGGCGAGTTTCGTCGACAGCAGCGACAGTTTGCCGACGCTCATGCCGGCGCCGATATCGAGTTCGGCGGCGAATTTCTCATAGCGTTCAGTCGCTGTTGAATGTTTCGCGCGCCATTCCGCGAACATCGGATCGAGCCAGTCTTTGGCGGCGCCTTTCGGTTCCGTCTTCGCAAATCCGGCGATGGTGCGCGTCAGCGCGCCCTGGCGCATCGACAATTCGTCAATGAGGCGGCGCACGGCGAGCTGGTCGAAATGCCCTTCCGGCATCGCCGCTTTCGCCGCCGCGCGCGCCGCTTCGATATGGAAGCGATGGCCAGCGGCGAAGAAGAGACCGCCGACGGCGCCCGACGACCATTTGGTCTCGCGTGCGAGGTTGACGATGTCGAACGCGAATTCGAGCGCCGGCATAAGCGCGGCCTGGTCGGCGAGCGCGTTCGGCGCATTGCGCTGGCGCCAGTAGGCGACGCGCGTTTTGAGCGCCTGTGCGGCGGCCGGCGGCAGGATGTCGGGCAGGGCTTTCTTTAGCGACTGGATCGGCTCTTTATATTGTTCGACAAGGCCGGCGACGCCGCGCTTTGCAAGAACGTTTGAGGCTTCAACGTCGCTGACGATCTTGTTCACCTGCTCGGCGAGCAGATCGACGGCGGTGTTGTAGAGATCGGTTTGCAGTTCCGCCGGCGCCTTGTTGTCGAGCGCGTCGACGCCGCCGCCATAGCTTCTTAATTCCAGAATGCGCCGCGCCGCTTCATAGCTGAGAGCGATGTCGGGGACGCTTGCGCCGGAGACTTCCATCAGCTGATTGACGAAGGTCGCGCCGCAGGTGTCGACGATCTCGTTCGAGAGGCGCGTGGCGATGATTTCACGCTTGAGGCGATGGCCCGCGATCGCCTTGGTGAATTTGTGCGTTTCCTCGGGGAAATAGGAGTTGAGTTCACGCCCGAGCGAGGGATCGTCCGGCGCCTTCGATTCAAGAAGCGTCTCGTAGATATGCATCTTGGCGTAAGCGAGGAGAACTGACAGTTCCGGCCGCGTCAGGCCCTGGCTCAGCGTCTTGCGCGCTGCGATCGCCTTGTCGTCGGGAAGGCCTTCGACGACGCGATCGAGCCGGCCTTGCGCTTCCAGCGCGGACATGAAGCGCGCATAAGCGTTGATGTCCTGCGCCGCCGTCACCTGCATCAGCGAAAGCGCGCGCGTCTGATCGTAATTGTGCGCGAGGACGTGCTGGGCGACGTCCTCCGTCATCTTCTTGAGCAGGCTGTTGCGCGCAGACGCCTTCAACTCGCCGTTTTCGATCGCCGCCGAGAGAAGAATTTTGATGTTCACCTCATGGTCGGACGAATCAACGCCGGCCGAATTGTCGATCGCGTCGGTGTTGATGCGCCCGCCGGAGAGCGCGAAAGCGATGCGCGCCGCCTGCGTCGCGCCGAGATTTGCGCCTTCGCCGACGACCTTCATGCGCATTTCCTCGGCGTTGATGCGCATCGCGTCATTCGCCCGGTCGCCGACGCGCGAATTTTCCTCATGCGCCGCCTTGAAATAGGTGCCGATGCCGCCGAGCCAGAACAGTTCAACCGGCAGTTTGAGGATCGCCTTCATCACTTCCTGAGGCGTCGCCGCATCCTGGCTGAGCTCGAGCTGCGCTTTCATTTCGGCGGAAAGCGGAATTGATTTCGCGCTGCGTGAAAAGACGCCGCCGCCTTTTGAAATGAGCTTCTTGTCGTAATCGGCCCATGAAGAACGCGGCAGGTCAAAGAGGCGTTTGCGCTCGGCGTATGATTTGGCCGTATCGGGATTTGGATCGAAGAAGATGTCGCGATGATCGAAGGCGGCGATCAGGCGGATTTGCTCCGACAGGAGCATTCCGTTGCCGAAGACGTCGCCGGACATGTCGCCGACGCCGGCGACGGTGAAGGGCTCCTTCTGGATGTCCTTGCCGATTTCACGGAAGTGACGTTTGACCGCTTCCCACCCGCCGCGCGCGGTGATGCCCATCACCTTGTGATCGTAACCGGCCGAGCCGCCGGAGGCGAACGCATCGCCGAGCCAGAAGCCGTAATCGGCTGAAATGCCGTTCGCAGTGTCGGAGAACGTCGCCGTCCCCTTGTCGGCGGCGACGACGAGATAGGGGTCCTGGTCATCCCATCGCACGACATCGGCGGGGGTCACTGTCTTGCCGGCGACGATGTTGTCGGTGATGTCGAGAAGGCTGCGGATGAATTGCTTATAGGCGTCGCGCCCTTCTTCAAAGACGGCGTTGCGGTCGCCGCCGACAGGAAGCTGTTTCGGGTAGAAACCGCCTTTCGATCCGGTCGGCACGATAACGGCGTTTTTCACGCGCTGCGCTTTGACGAGGCCGAGAACTTCGGTGCGGAAGTCTTCGCGCCGATCCGACCAGCGAAGGCCGCCGCGCGCGACCGCGCCGAAGCGCAGGTGCACGCCGTCGACTTTCGGTCCCGACATGAAGATTTCGCGATAGGGCCGCGGTTCCGGAAGGTCGTCGATGCCGGCGCTTACAATCTTGAAGGAAATGTAGGGCTTGTGCGAACCGTCTTCGTTACGCTGGAAATAGTTCGTGCGAACCGTCGACAGGATGAGGTTGAGATAGCGACGGAAAATCCGGTCTTCATCAAGGCTCTGGACGTTTTCGAGCAGCGCCTTGATGGCGGCGACCGCCTTGTCGAGTTCCTTCACGCGCTGTTCGAGTTTCGCCGGTCCGGCGGGGTTGAAGCGCGTATGGAAGACTGCGATGAGCGCCCTTGAAATCTCCGGATGCCGTGCGAGCGTTTCTTCAATGTAGTTTTGAGAAAACGGTATGCCCGCCTGGAGAAGATATTTCGCCGCGGCGCGCAGATACCAGGTTTCACGCCAGTTCAGCCGCGCGCTGACGACGAGTGCGTTGAAACCGTCATCCTCCGTGCGTCCGTCGAGGATGGCGCCGAAGGCGTCTTCGACAAGTTTCTTGACGCCGGCCGCGTCAATCGTTCGGCCGAGGCGATCTTCTGTGCGGAAATCATGCACCCAGAAGGCGGCGCCTTCATCGCCCGGCGTGATTGAATAGCCGGATTCATGCACGACATTGAGGCCGAGATGTTCAATCGGCGGAATCAGATCGGACAGGCGATGCGGTTCGCGCCGACAGTAAAGTTTGATGTTGATTTCATTTTCCGGCGCGCCGGCGCGCCGAAATGCGCGCAGGGCGAGACGCGATTCGCCCATGCTTTCGATGACGGCGATGTCGTCGAGCGCTTCGACCGGTGTGTTGCGCTCGCGATAGGCGGCGTCAAAGGCGTATTCCCAACGGCTGTAAAGGCCGAGCGGCGTCGCGCCTTCATGCGCGTCGCGCAGGGCGTCGAGCAGGCCGTCGGACCAGTTGCGTGTGATGGCGCGGATGCTGCGTGTCAGATCAGCGACGCCCGGACCTTCCGGCGCGCCGGGCGAAATCCCGATGATGAAATGGACGCGCACAAGCGATGCATCGCCAAAATGCGGATTGAAGGCCGCGACATAGCCGTCGAACGCTTTCGCGAGCTTGTCGCCGATCTGCTCGCGGACGGCGGATGAAAACCGGTCGCGCGGCACATAGACAAGCGCGGAAATGAACCGATCGAACCGATCGCGGCGCAGGAAAAGTTTAGAGCGCGGGCGCTTGTAGAGCCTCAATATGCCGAGCGCCATTTCCATAAGCGTATCGACATCGCTCTGGAACATTTCATCGCGCGGAAACGTCTCAAGAATATGGACGAGCGCTTTCTGGTTATGACCGCCGGCGCGGAAGCCGGCCGCTTCGACCGCGGCCTTTTCCTTGATGCGCAAGATGGGAATGTCGGATGCGGGACGATTGTACATGTCCGAGGTCAAAAGGCCGACGAAACGTTCCTCGCCGGTGACTTTGCCCGCGTCGTCATAGGTTTTGACGCCGATGTAATCCATATGGACGCGGCGATGCACGGTCGAACGCGTGTTCGCCTTGGTGATGATGAGCGGCTCGTTCGACGCCATGAACCCGGCGACGGAGGGCGACAGCGCGCCTTCGTCGGAAAAGGTTGTTTTCAGAACACGGCGATCGCTGTCTTTCAGGATGCCGAGATCGGCGGCTTCGTCGCGAACGAAGGTCTTTTTCGACCCCTTTACGGAGTAATCATAGCGTCGAACGCCGAGGAACGTGAACTTGTTCTCCCAGAGCATTTTCAGGAACTCCGCCGATTCCGACAGCGTCGCTTTATCGACCCCTTTCGGCTTCGTGCGCTCAAGTCCGTCAATCGCGGCCTTCATGCGCGCGCGCATCGCCTCGAAATCGGCGACGGCGGTTGCAACGTCGGCGAGGACGGCTTGTATTTCCGATTCGAGGATCGCGATTTCGCCATCTTCAACCGGAGGATCCATTTCAGCGTGGATCATCGACTCGGCGATCGTTTTCTTGCCGGCGTCTTCGGCGAGGCGCGCGCCTTTCGCGTCGCGGGCGACATTGACGACCGCGTTGACGAAGAACGATACCGGCTTGCCGGCTTCGGCGAGCGCCGAGGTCACGCTGTCGACGATGAACGGCATGTCATCGGTCGCGATTTCGAGAACGAGGCGGGTGTCGCGCCAGTCCGCGCCCTTCTGGAGCCGGAAGCTGATATTCGGCGATCCCTTCTTGCGCGTCTGGGTCGCTTTCCAGGCGGCGACAGCGCGGTCGAGCAGGCTCGCCGGCTCATTCCAATACCGGTCCTCGCCGGTGGCGAACCGAACAAGCTGTTCAAGGTAGTGGGTGAAGGCGGGCGCGAGAGCGCCGTCTTTCGTTTTCGGCGCGTCCTTGTGCTTGGCGGCCAGCGCAAGCGTTTTCGTCAACGTCTTGGCGTCCGCCGACGAATGAAACCCTTCAGCCATTCGAATACCTCCCGAGGCCCTGCGTTTTCGGTCCGCCGGACGCAGGGTCCGGCCGTTCCGCACGCGGCCGATAGCGTCAGCCTTACGAGCCGCCCTCGGCGGTTCGGCGGCCGCGCCGAATTGCCCGGCGTCATAGCGTAAGGCGCCGCTGAAAGTCTAACGGAATAAGCGGATTATGCGCCGCTGACAGGCGTTTCCTGCAAAAAGACGATTTTATTCCGGAAGGCGTTCAAACGGCGCACCGTTCTGTTGCGCGGCGCTTGTCGCGGATCGGAAAATGCTCAGCTGGCGATCGCCGTGCGGCCCGGTTGAACGGACGGAACCGCCGGCGTGCGGTCGACTTCGCGCCGCGCCAGCGCCGTGCGGGGGAAACGCTGCTCGGCGCGCCGCGCGGCGAGCGACGAGGCGAGGCCGACAAATCCCGCCGCGGATAGTCCGGCGACGAATACGACCACGGTGAACTGCGACCACCCGAACGAGATCAGCGCGGCGGCGGCGATGGCGGCGAAGGCGGGAAGGCCGGCCGCAGCCGCGCTCGCGCGATGGGCGAGGTTGAAGCTCGATGCGATCGCCGTCGCCGCCAGCATCAGGGCGAGCGTCTGCATCGCAGCGGCGGCGTCGACGCCGGTCGGCAGCAGCAGAAAAGCTCCGGCGCCGAAGGCGGCGCTGACGACTGCGAGGCTAGACGTATAATGCGCTCGCCAACGAAACGGTCGCGAGGCGATGTGATCGCCGCGCCGAAATTCCTTGCGCTGGCGCCGGCAATAATAAAGCGCCGCGAAGAGCATCAACGCCCAGACGGCCGATCGCATCGGCAAAGCGCGGGCGATGACGACGCCATTGAAAACGGCGACCCCGGCGAAGAGCGCAAGACCTGATCCGCCCCAGCGCGAGAGTTGGTCGATCAGATGCAGACGCGCGGCGCGGGAAAGGCGACCCCGTCGAGACTGCGGCGCGCCTGACGAGAGCGCCGCTTCGGCGGCGGCCTGAAGTTCCTGGACGCTTTTCCCTTCAAGGGCGTTTGGGGCGGCTATGTTCTGCATCGTCGCGGGGCTTCCGGAATGTCGTCAACCAGTTAGCGCCGGACAGCGTTAACGGGTCGTTAAGAAATCAGAAGCTGGGATGATTTGCCCGGCCCGTCCATCGGCTTGGGCCTGTCAGATCAGGGCGTAGCGGCGACGGAATTCTTCAAGGCTCTCGAAATAGGGCGCGAGGTGCTTTTCATAGCGCTTCCAGCGCCCGACGCCGTCGGCGTTGATGGGACGGCGCACTTGCGCGGCGCTGGTCGTGAAGACCTGCCGGTCGCCTTTGTGAAAATCGAGGCACTGCTCTTCGAAGTCGAGCCCGCAGAATTCGAGCAAGGCGCGCACGCCGGGCTCGAAATTCGCGACGAGTTCTTCATGATTCACGATATGGATGCGTTCGCCCAACATCTTGCGCCAATGAGAGACAAGGAATTCAAATGAGGCCTGCTTGTGCGCAATGTCGCGAAGCTCGTTTGACCATGGATGCGCCGCAAGAAATTTCGTCTTGAATATTGAAAGCGCGATATCGGCGGGCTCACGCTTGGTGAGAATGAAGCAGGCGTTCGGGTCAAGATCGGCGATAAGTCCGCAGCATTCGAAATTGAAAAGATTCTTGTCGATGATGCGCGGCGCACTTCCGGCGGCCTGTCGATAGGCGGCGTGAAATTGCTCGCGCATTTCGGCCGTGCAGGCGCGAAAAGGCCGCCCGCTTTCGCGACTGCGCCGTTCAATGGAATTCGAAATCGTCGGCATGATCGTGCTTTCGCCGAGACTGGCGACGAGGCTGTGCCTTGAGAGAATTTGGTCGACGAGCGTCGATCCGGAGCGCGGCATGCCGATGATGAATATTTTCCTCGGCGCTCCCGAATCTTGCAGGTTGGTTGGCGACGCGGCCGGATATCTGGCGGCGATTCTCTGCGCTGAGGCCTCGGCGACCTGTCTGTCATAAATAATACCTGCCGCTGTTGCGAATTCCTTGGATAGAGATTTCGCTGCGGCAAAACAGTTGAAAGCCTGGTCGAGCTCGTCGCGACTGTGATGTGTTCGCCCCAGGGCGAAAAGCCCGCCGATTTTCAGATCCGGATGCAGCCCCTCGTCACCCAGGATTTTTTCAAGCCGCGCCGCCTTGTTCGCATCAATGAGCTCAGGCGCGATGTCGGACAGAATGAAATAGGCGGGCACAGGGCGGTCGTTATTGTCGATCGCGTGGAGAGCGCTGCGTTTGGCGGCGTCAATATCGCCGCGCATTATGGCGATGCGCGCGCGTATGAATTGAAAGGCTCCATGCTTGCCGATGCGCTTTTCACACCGGTCGATGACAGCCTCGGCCTTGTCAATTTCCGATGCGTTAATGTAGAGATTCGCCAATTCCGGCGCGGCCTTTTCATCTTCGGGATGATATGCGGCGTAAATTTCGAAAGCGTCAGCGGCGGCGGAAAAAAGCTCCTTTTCCGAGAGGCGTTCGGACCAGAAACGGGCGAGCGATTCGCCAGCCCCGGGCGTCAGTCGGCCCATGAATGTCCGGCAAATGTCGATGCCTTGCGCGTCATTGAGGGCGAATGCCGGCGGTGCGAGGACGTAAAACCCTCTCTGGTCATTCGGCGCTAGCTGGACGCATCGTTCCGCTGCTGCGAGCGCATGATGAAAATCGCCGATTCCGTAATTCGCCGCGGCGCATCCGAACCAGGCGTCAACTGAATTTGGCGCTCTGCGCGTCTCATTGACGAATATTGCGAGCGCCTCGGCGAACGCGCCTCGATCAAGGGCGTCCTGCCCAGCGGTGATCGCAGCCGCGCCGCCGGTCAATGGTTTTGCCTCGGCGATTGCAGTTGGTTCGCAAAACAGCGTCGGCTGTCCTCAAGAGATTGGAAGTAGCTCCCTAGATGCCGCTCATACTGTTTCCAGCGGCCGACGCCGTCAGCGTTGATCGGCCGGCGAACCTGTGAAGCGCTTGTCGTGTAGACGCGGCGGTCGCCCTCATGAAAGGCAAGGCATTGGGGTTCAAACTCCAGCCCGCAGAAATCGAGAAGGTTTCGGACGCCGGCTTCAAAATCCGCGACAAATTCTTCGTGTTTCACAAGATGGATGCGATCTCCCATCGTGCGGAGCCAGTGATCCACAAGATGTTCGAACGACGCCTGCATATGTGCGATATCGCCGAGATCATTCGACCAGGGCATCGCGGCCAGAAAGCGGATCTTGAAAATCGAGAGCGCGATGTCGGCCGGCTCCCGCAGGGCGACAATGAAGCGTGCGTTCGGATCCAGATCGGTGATGAGGCCGCAATGTTCGAAATTGAAGAGATTCTTGTCGATGACGATTTGCGCGCCGTCGGCTGCGGCGCCGTATGCGGCTTCGTAGCTCGCCTTGAAATCTGATATGGCGTCGCGAAAAGTCCGGCCGTCGGCATCTGCGGTTCGCGTCGCCTGGTTCGCGATCGACGGAATGATGCGGCTCTCCCCGACGCTTGAGATCGAACTATGCCGCGAAAGCGCCTGATCGATCAGCGTCGATCCGGAGCGCGGCATGCCGATAATGAATATGTTGCCTTGCGTCGATGACCTGTCGCAACGCGGCGCAGACGGCGCCGAGTATCGCACGATCGTCTCTGCGACGTTCGCTTCGCGGACGCGCCTGTCATAAACGAGCCCCGACTGCGCGAGGGCGGCCGCGGCGCTTTCGTTGGCTTGCTTAAATGCTGAAAAAGCAGTGTCGAATTCGCCGCGTTTCTCACGTGCTCGGCCGAGCGCCAGCAAAGCGACGATCTTATTGTCGCGTGAAATGTCGCCGCGTTCAATCAGGCTGGACAGATGCGCATCAATTGACGGAGTGATCAAGGAAGGGTCGATTTCCGCAATCATGACATAGCCCGCGACGCAATCGCGATCAATGTCGATCGCCTTCTGTGCGGCGGTTTTCGCTTTTTCAATCTCGCCCTTGGTTACGAATCCGCGCGCATAAAGCGCCTCGATACGGGCGTCGCGCACGCCGCGTGCGATTAATCCGTCAAGAATGGCGATGGCGTCGTCAACGCGAAAGGCGTTGAGATAGTGGTGCGTTAATTCGAGTGCGACAGTCGTGTCGTCCAGGTGGCCAAGGGCGAACGCCTCGAAAGCCAGCGACGCTTCGATGAAGTAATCTTTTTCCGTCAGACGGCTTACCCAAAATTGCGCGGTGGAAAGCGCCGCATCTTTTGGCAATTCCGCCAGCTGGCGGCGGCAGGCGTCGATCATTGCTTGCTCGGCGCTGATGAACGCCGCCGGCCCGAGCACGAGCAGCGCGCGCTGATCGCCGGGCGACAATTCACGCGCCCGATGCGCAGCCGCCAGCGCCTTCGCATAATCTTCCGCGCCGAAATACGCCGCCGATCTTCCACACCAGGCGACTGTCGCATTCGGCGCGAGGCGCGTCAGTTCGGTAAAGGTCGTGACGGCTTCAGCGAAATCGCCGCGATTGAGGGCGTCCTGGCCGGCCAGCAGCAATTCCTGAGGGGTCATCGTTCGCTGTCCTGCGGCGACCAGCCCGCAGGGGCGAGTTCGAATTTCCTGAAATCGAAACCGGGCGCGACAGTGCAGCCGACAAGCGTCCATGCGCCCTGCGATTGCGCGGCCTGCCATGCGCCGGCGGGAACGATCGCCTGCGGGCGCTCACCGCGTTCAAGATCCGGCCCTAGAGTGATCTCCGTCGCGCCGGCGCCATCGGCGATTGCGAGGGTCAACGCGTCGCCGGCGTAATAATGCCAGATCTCGACCGCGTCGATGCGATGCCAGTGCGAGCGCTCGCCGCGTTGGAGGAGGAAATAGATCGCCGTTGAAGCGGCGCGTCCTCCGCTTTCGCATTCGTCGCGAAAGGTCTCGACATAATGCCCGCCTTCAGGATGCGGCTTCATGCCAAGCCGGCTGATGATGTCTTTCGCGTCCGTCACGCGCTAATTCTCGTCGCCTTCGTCGGCGCCGTAATAGGCTTCAATCTCGACGCCCGCCTGCCGCAACTCGCCGCGCATCGTCAGCGCGTCGATATTGTAGGGATCGATCGTCAGGGCGGCGACGACATCGTCCGCCGCGTTCACGTTCTTTCCGAGCGCGCGTTGGGCGCGCGCGCGGATGAGATAAGCCTCGACGGTTTTGAGCCCGGCGCCTTCTGCGGCGGTGACGGCGTCGGCGGCCGCCTGCCATTTTTCGCCCGCCGCATAGGCTTTCGCTGCGACGAAATCGAGTTCGGGCAGGTCCGGCGTCAGGCGTTTCGCCGCGAGAATTGATCCTTCAGCCTGCTCAGGGTCGTGCGCGTCAATCCAGGCGAGCGCGGCTTCCGCAAGAAGGCGCGACCGCGCGCGACTGTCGCCCGCGTCGGCGCGTTCGGAAATCTCAGTAAGGCGAACCGCCGCAAGCTTTGGATAGCCGTTTGCAAGATCGGCGACGGCGAGACAGTGAAGCGCCGGCGCGCCGCCCCCTTCGCTCACCCAGCGTTCCGCGGCGAGCCGTCCGACCGATAAATCGTCAGACAACAGCCGGACGCAGTCGGCGTATCGGTCTGTCGTGCTCTCGATGCGGTCGAGATAGGCGGGAAGATAGGGCGCTTCCGGCGTCAAAAGGCTGGCGATGGCGAGCAGTGTTTTCATTCGCGCGAACCTAGCGCCCCAGGCGCAAAAGAGGAAACCGGTTTTACGCGATCAAGGCGCGTCAGGTGATCTAAAGCGCCTTAATGGGGCGGGAAAGAGGCCGCGCTATTCGGCGGCTTCGGCGCGCGGCGCGCTCCGCTTCGGGCGCCGCCGCGTCTTGCGCTCGCCGCCTTCCGCCGCGGGCTTCGAGCGATCGCCGGGCTTCGTGACAATGATGTTGCCGGAGGATTCCGGCGGCGCTTCCAGGGTGCGCGGATCTGCGGGCAGGAAGCAGGTGACGCGCGTGCCTTCGCTCGGCGCTGATTCAAGTCTCACCCAGCCGCCATGGAGGCTGACGAGGCGTTGGACGAGAGAGAGGCCAAGCCCCGCGCCCGCCGACGGGCCGCTCGATTCGAACGGCTCGAAGACGCGCGCCTGATCGTTCGATGAAACGCCGCGTCCTGAATCGGCGACCCAGATGCGAACCAGTCCCGGCGTCCGGTCGGCGCCCATCGTCACCGTGCCGCCTGCGCCGGTATAGGCGAAGGCGTTGGAGAGCAGGTTGAAGAGGATTTGCTTGAGGCGGCGCGGGTCGGCGCGGATGAGGCCGATATCCTTCTCGCATTCGACGGCGAGCGTCACCTGCGTGTCCTCGGCCTTCAGCGCCGAATAGGTTGCCGCGTTCGTCAGCAATTCGCGAATGTCGAGATCGGCTTCGTCCAGCGAAACCTGACCCGCATCGACCGCGGCGAGGTCGATAATGTCGGTGATGAGATCGCGCAGGTGATAGGACGCAGAAAGGATCGAGGCGATGTAATCCTTCTGGCGATCGTTCAGGACGCCGAACATCTGTCCGTCGATCATCTCGGCGAAGCCGATGATCGAGGAGAGGGGCGTGCGCAGGTGATAGGAAACGTGATCGACGAATTTCGATTTCTGCCGGTCGATATCTTCCAAGAGCGCGTTGCGCTCTTTGAGTTCCTTCTCCCGTTCGCGGCTGTCGGTCACGTCGAGGAAGTAGACGAGCGTCGCGCCGTCAGGAAGCGGTTCGGCGCCGAGCGCGAGCGTCCTTCCGTCGGAAAGGGTCAGTATCTCGTCGCGAATCGGCTGCCTGTCTTCCGGCGACATCGATGTCGCGCGGCGCTTGGCGAGCGTCAGAAGATCGCCGCCGCTCGTCACGCGCTCGGTCATGGCGGTGAAGGTCGCCTCGACATGCGGCCGGCTCGACAACGTCGCCTCGTCAAGCCGCCACATCTTCTGGAAAGCGGTGTTGTAAAGGCGCAGCCTTCCGTCCGCGCCGAATACCGCGACGCCTTCGGAAAGGTTATTGAGCGTCGCACGCTGGACGTTGATCTGCGTGTTGTACCGCGCCTCGAGCGCCATCTTTTCGGTGATGTCGTCAAAGACGATGAGAATTCCGCCCAGCGGATGGCGCGCGCGCGAAACGCGCAATGTCCGACCGTCGGGAAGGTGCCAGACCTCATCCGGCTCGCGGCCCGTCCGCTCAACGCCGGGCGCCGCCATGCCTTCCGTGTAAAGAGCAAGCTGGCGGCGTTTCCACGC
>JAGRED010000297.1 GCA_020446725.1 Parvularculaceae bacterium
AATGACGGGCGGACCTTCGCCCTGTTGATACGTCGCGAGGCGCATGTCGCCCGCCTTGACGACTTGCGGTTCTGGAAATTCCTTCATCCGGTCAGGATGCGTCTGATCGATGAAGGTCCGCAATCTTCGTCTGCAGCGCGCGCTTGCGTCTTCATCTCACTGCGTTAAACGGCGCCCATGACCGAAACAACGCCGCCGCGAATTCCAGAGGGCTGGCTGCTGCAGCCATTCCCCGACACGTTCAGCGCCCATGCGGGGCCGTTTTATTTTCGCGACTATGCCGAGAAAGAACCGGGCGTCGGCTTTTTCTCAGAGCCGCATCACGCGAATGGCGGCGGCATCGTCCATGGCGGCGCGTTGATGACGCTCGCGGACATGTCCCTGTGGGATATCTGCCGCCGCGTCGTCGGACGTTTTCGCGGCGTCACGGTGACGATGAACGCGGAATTCCTGGCGCCGGGCCCGATCGGAAAATTCATCATCGCGACGGGCGAGGCGACCAAGATCGGCAAATCCTTGATGTTCGCGCGCGGGACCGTCTCCTGCGAGAGCAAAACCCTGCTGGTTTTTTCCGGAACGCTGAAGCGGATCACGCCGCGATAGGTTTCGCCGGTTTGCGGTTGCGGCGGAGCGCGTCGAGACTAATGAGCGCGAGCGCCGACCAGATAAGACCGAAACAGATCGCATGCGCCGTCGTAAACGCCTCGCCGTAATAGAGGCCGAGGAAAAACTGTCCCGTCGGGCCGATATATTGAAGGAACCCGATCGTCGTCAGCGTCAGGCGTCGTGCGGCGAGCGCGAAAAGGACGAGCGGGCCGACCGTGACTGGGCCGGCAAGGAAGAGCAGAAAATCCGATCCGAAACCGTGGCGTCCGAGCGCCAGCGTTCCCTGCGATTGCAGCCACATCAGAAACAGCAGCGCGACCGGCGACAGTAAAACCGTCTCGATGAAGAGGCCCGGCATGGCGCCGACTGCGGTCGTCTTGCGGACGAGCCCGTACATCGTGAAGCTGAACGCAAGGACGAAAGACGGCCAGGGAAAGACGCCGGCGCCGAAGGTCAGCACGGCGACGCCGATCGTCGCCATGACGACCGCGATGATCTGCAGGCGCGAGAGTTTTTCTTTCAGGAAGAAAACGCCCGCGGCGATGAATACGAGCGGGTTGATGTAATAGCCGAGGCTCGCCTGCAGCACGCGGTCATTGGCGACCGCCCAGACATAGATGAGCCAGTTGAGCGCAATGAAAACCGCCGCGACGCCGAGAAGCGCCAGAATGCGCGGCGAGCGCGCGGCGGCGAGCGTTTCGCGCCATTGGCCTCGCAAGGAGAGAATGAACGCGCCGAACGGCACCGACCAGACGATCCGGTGCGCGACGATCTCCGCCGGGTCGGCGAAAGAGAGTTGCTTGAGATATACCGGAAACAGGCCCCAGAGCGCATAGGCCGCGACGCCGCAAATGAGGCCGAAGCGGATTTCCGCCGCCTGCGCCGGCGACGGGACGCTTGTCATTGATTGACGCCCTCAGAGGAAATTCCCTCAGCGCGCACCCGGTCGACAACACGCTTGAGCGCGGCTTCTTTCCCTTTGGCGCGGTATGACGCCGTGATGATGACGCGGCCGTCATCGCGCGTCTCGCCCGAGATCCCTTCATATCCGAAGCCTTCCTCGACGAAGGGGATCGGCGCCTTGTAGAATTTCGGGTTCTCGTTGAGCTTCTTGATTTCCTGCTCGATGAGCGTGCGCGTCACGAATTCGAGCGGAAGATATTTCGACACGCCGCTTCGATTGCCGATCGAGAACGCGCCGAGCGCCGCCTGCAATCTGCCGTCGACGGCGGAGGGGTTGAGCGTTACGTCGATGCTGCCGGTTTCCGTCGTCCAGAGCGAGGGATCGCTCTTTCCGTTCCAGCCGCAATGATAGACGTTGAGTTCAATATCGAGCGCGAAGCGGATGGCGCCTTTCGGAAAATCGATAACCGGCTTGCCGGCTTTCCAGCGCTGGCCGCAGCGGTCCTGATGCGCGGCGACCCATTTCTCAAGATCGGTTTCAACGTCGGCGATGAAATCGGTGACGTCGGTGACAAGAACGAGTTTGAGATCGCCTTTCTTCGCAGCGGCGCGGTCTGTCGCAAGTTCAATGTCGGCGGTGACAGGACGCCCGCCGAGATTGACGCGCGTCGGCGCATCGTAAATCGTTTCATAGCCGTCCGGCGCGGCGGCGAG
>JAGRED010000032.1 GCA_020446725.1 Parvularculaceae bacterium
ATTCCAACTACGACTATACCGATTACGCCTATTACTATGACGCGCTCTATCAGTATTACGACTCGCTCTACGGTCCCGGCTCCACCAATTTTGCGACCTATTTCTACGACAACGCCTATAACAGCATCGACTTCTCGCAATTTTATCAGGGTGACGATTCCTACGGCAAATACGCCAATGAAGTCCGGATTTCATCGCCGCAGGACAAACGCATCCGCTTTGTCGCCGGTTTCTTCCAGAACCGCCAGCGCCACAACATTCACCAGCAATACATCATTCGAAATCTGAATGACGGGCTGGAAGTGGCGGGGCATCCCGACACGATCTGGCTGACGGAACAAAGACGCGTCGACAAGGACCTCGCACTGTTCACAGAGATGGAGTTCGACCTGACCGATCGTCTCACCTTCATCGGCGGCGTCAGGGGATACAAATACAACAACTCGCTGATAGGATTTAACGGCTACGGCGCCGGCTTCAGCCCCGATCCGACAGATGGCATGGGCGGACCGGTTTTCGATCCTTTCACGGGATTTGTCGTTCACGGGACCGGCGAGTCCGCCTGCTTTGGACCGCCGAGCGTTCCCGATTCTCCGTGCACGAACCTTGATAGTCAGATCAAGAACACCGGCGAGACGCACAAGCTCGGGCTCACCTATGATCTCGACGATTCGAAGATGGTCTACGTGACCTATTCGACCGGCTTCCGTCCTGGCGGCGCCAATCGCCGGACGCCGTTGCCGCCTTACCTTGAAGACAAGCTCGTCAATTACGAAGCAGGCTTCAAAACGGCCTGGGCCGACAACACTTTCGTCCTCAACGGCGCCGCCTTCTATCAGAAATGGGACAATTTTCAGTTCCCGATTCTCGGCGTCAACGGCCTCACGGAAATCAAGAACGCCGCGTCGGCGCGCATCTACGGCTTTGAAGCCGACATGACCTGGGCGCCGAACGACCGCTTCACGCTGAACGGCGCGATGTCGATCATCGACGCGGAACTGTCGGAGAATTTCTGCGGGTTTAATACGGACGCCGGCGACCCATTCACAAATTGCGGGCCGCTAACGCCTGACGACCCTGCGACCCGCGGCGATGAATCGGCGGACCCTGAAGCGCCGAAAGGCACGCCGCTGCCTGTCGTGCCGAAATTCAAGGGCACGGTGACCGCGCGCTATGAATTCCCGCTCGGCGCCATGACCGGCCATCTGCAAGGATCGGTCAGCGGGCAGACATCATCGCCGTCCAACCTTCTCGTCGTCGATCAGAACATCATTGGCGATCAGGTCGGCTTCGCCCTCGTCGATTTCTCCGTCGGCATCCGTCAGGACAACTGGAAAGCCGTTCTGTTCGTCACCAACGCCTTCGATGAGCGGCCGAACCTGCAGAGCTTTGTCGCCTGCGCCATCACGACCTGCGGCATCACCGGCCCCGGCGGCAACGCCGGCATCTATAACAGCACGGCGCAGCCGCGCACGATCGGCCTTCGCTTCGGCCAGTCTTTCTAGATTGCAGCTTAAGCGCCTTGATCGGCGGGCGGAATGGGATGACCATTCCGCCCGTTTTCTTTTGTGCGAGGTTTTCATGAAAGCGATCATCGCGCTCGCCGCAGCCTTTTCCGTTTCCGCCGCCGCCGCGGACGCTGAAACCCGTTACGTGCGCGCCGGCCGCGTCATCGACGTTGAAAAAGCGCGCGTGCTGACTGACCAGCTGATCACGATCGAAAACGATCGCATCGTTTCGCTCGCGCCCTACGCCGAGGCGGCCGAACCGGCGAACGTCATCGACTGGTCGTCGAAAACCGTTCTTCCCGGCCTGATCGACATGCACACCCATCTCGTCGGCGACATTCAGGCGGCGGGTCTCGCCGACCCGCTCTTGTCGAGCGGCGCCAAGGATGTCCTCATCGGCGCGGCGAATGCGCGTAAAACGCTCGACGCGGGATTTACGACGGTGCGCGATGTCGGCGCCTGGCGCGCCTTTACCGACGTCGCGCTTCGCGACGCGATCAACGCCGGCTATGTCGAAGGGCCGCGCATGGCCGTCGCCGGCGGTTATTTCACCATCCCGAATGGCGGCGGCGCGATAACGGGTCTTGCCGAAGATGTCGTCATTCCGGCGGATTTCACGCGCGGGGTCGTCCTCGGCCCGGACGACGCGCGCCGGAAGGCGCGCGACTTTCTCCAGCATGACGTCGACTTCCTGAAGACGATCGCGACCGGCGCCGTCCTGACAGTCGGAACGGAACCGGGCCTTCCGGAACTTTCGGAAGCGGAGTTGCGCGCAATTGTCGAGGAAGCGCGGAAATACGGGAAAAAAGTCACCGCGCATGCGCATGGCGCGCAGGGCGCCAAGAACGCCATCCGCGCGGGCGTCGCCTCGATTGAGCACGGGTCCCTGCTCGACGACGAAGCTCTGTCGATGATGAAAAAACGCGGCGTCTATCTCGTCGCCGACATCTATAACGGCGACTACATCAACGAAGTCGGCGCGCGCGACGGATGGCCGGAAGAAACGATGCAAAAAAACCGCGACACGACCGACGCGCAACGCGAAGTTTTCCGCAAGGCGGTGAAGATGGGCGTGGCTATCGCCTACGGCACGGATTCCGGCGTCTATCCGCATGGCGATAACGCCAAACAGCTTCCCTATATGGTCAAATACGGCATGACGCCGATGCAGGCCGTCCAGTCCGCGACGATCAACGCCGCCCGGCTGCTCGGCTGGGAAAAAGACGTTGGGTCGATCGCGCCGGGGCGTTACGCCGACATGATCGCGGTCGAGGGCGACCCTCTTTCAGACATTTCAATTCTTGTCCGATCTAAGACCGTCATGAAGGGCGGCGAGGTCGTCAACTGAGGGTTGCCGGATTTTTCCGCATTATGCGGAAAATCCCCGCACCTCGCATGG